>CAZVCF010000023.1:0-14836 GCA_964626355.1 uncultured Gammaproteobacteria bacterium | reverse complement strand
GGCAAAATTTAAAACAAAGGCAAAATCCTGAATTCTAAAGCGTTTTGATCATTTGAATTTAGCCCGGCCTTCGTAGCCGCCTTTCTTCGCCTTCTTCTCTGCTCTCTCCGTAGTAGTTCGAATGGCTACGAAGGACTGGAATAGCTACTTCGGCGGAGTAGGCAATTTAGATATTGTTTCGAATTTCGATATTCGGATTTCGGATTTATAAATATTTGATTTGTCATTTTGATATTTCATTTTTAATTTGAACCATGCCTACTCCTTCAAGTAGCCGCACTATCATTTTACAAAGCGAAATGGATCGCGCGGTTACCGATTTTAATTCTATCCGCCTCAAATTAGCATCGCCCGACGATATACGTGAGGCGTCATACGGCGAAGTGACGATGCCGGAAACAATGAATTACCGGACTCAAAAACCGGAGAGAGACGGATTGTTCGGCGAAAATATTTTCGGTCCGACAAAAGACTGGCAATGCGCGTGCGGCAAATATAAGAAAGTTCGGTATCGAGGCATTATTTGCGATCGGTGCGGCGTTGAGGTAACTCGTTCATTGGTGCGCCGTGAGCGAATGGGGCATATCGAGCTTGCGTCAACAGTCACTCATATCTGGTATCTTAAAGGAGCGCCGTCGAAAATCGGTTTGCTTCTCGACATTTCGGCTCAGGCAATCGAAAAAGTGGTTTATTTCGCCAATTTTATTATTACCGATGTCGATATAACTCTCAAAGCGCAATTATTGCATGACCTTGAGGAAGAATTGAAAAATCAGAAGAAGGAGATTAAAAAAATGTATCCGGACGATCGCGCGACGCAGGATAAAAAAATAAGCGAAATATCAAAATTATACAGCGAGCGCAAAAAAGAAGTTAATTCTATTAAAGAAGGCGAGATTATTTCTGAAAGCGCGTATCATGAATTTTCAATGCGATATGGGCATCTGTTCAGCGCGGGTATCGGCGCGGAAGCGGTTTTTAAATTGCTCAAAAAAATTAATACAAAAGAACTCGAGCGAAAACTTGAGGAAGAAAAACAGCAAACAACGAATCCGACGAAACGGCACAAACTTTCGGAACGATTAAAATTAGTTAAAAATTTTCTTTTGAATCATATTGAACCGTCGTGGATGATCGTGAGCGTTTTGCCGGTTATTCCGCCTGATTTGCGTCCAATCGTCCAGCTTGACGGCGGACGATTCGCCTCAAGCGATTTAAATGATTTATATCGGCGCGTCATCAATCGCAACAATCGGTTGAAAAAATTAATTAATCTTAATGCGCCTGATATTATTCTGCGCAATGAAAAACGGATGTTGCAGGAAGCAGTTGACTCGTTGCTCGATAATGATATGCGTTCGGGAAAAACGGTTGTCGCGGCTGCCGGACAAAAACGTCCGCTTAAATCGCTTGCGGATATTTTAAAAGGAAAACAAGGACGTTTCAGACAAAATTTGTTAGGAAAACGAGTAGACTATTCAGCGCGGTCAGTCATAGTCGTTGGACCGTATCTTAAGTTGTATCAATGCGGTTTGCCGAAAATAATGGCGATTGAATTGTTTCGTCCGTTTGTCATCAGCCAGTTGATTAAACGAGAATTGGTTCATAATGTCCGTAGCGCGAATCGTTTTATCGAGGGAGGCAGTAAGGAAGTATGGGATATTCTTGAAGAGATTGTTAATAAATCGCTCGTTTTGCTCAATCGCGCGCCAACACTCCATCGCTTAAGTATCCAAGCGTTCCAGCCGGTGCTTATTGAAGGAAAGGCGATTCAAATACATCCGTTAGTTTGTACGGCGTTCAACGCTGATTTTGACGGCGATCAAATGGCAGTACATCTTCCGATTAGCGAACGAGCGCAGGAAGAAGCGCGAACGCTTATGCTTGCTTCAAAAAATCTTTTAAAACCGGCAAACGGTTATCCGATCGTAAACCCGACCAAAGACATTGTGTGGGGAGTATATTATCTTACGCACATTGATGAACGATTGCGTAAAAGCGATGCGGATATCAAAGTATTTTCAGAAGCGAAAGAAGCGCTCTTTGTCTATCAAAGCGGACGAATCGCGATCAATGAACCAATTAAAATACGTGAAGATGGAAAGTTTATTGAAACGAGTATTGGGCGGATTATTTTTAGATCGGCGTTGCCGGAAGGATTGTATGCGCTCGATAAGGTTGTGGATAGCAAGGAATTATCAGAAATTATTAACGAATGCACAGAACGTTACGGATCAGAAAAAACAGCTGAACTCGTGGACGATATCAAAGAACTCGGTTATCACTCGATTACGCTTTCTGGATTAAGCTGGGGTTTTAAAGATTTGCCAGGGTTGCCCGAGAAAGAAGATATGATTAAGAAAGCAGAACAGCAAATTGTCGAAGTTCAAGAACAAATCGGTATGGGTTTGCTCACTGCCGACGAAGCGTACCAAAAAAATGTCGAAATTTGGATGGCAACAAAACGAGAGTTAGATAATATTGCGATGTCGAAACTTGATCCGTACTCGCCGGTGTCAACGATGGTGAAATCGGGCGCGCGAGGATCAAAAGATCAATTAACGCAAATTTTCAGCATGCGCGGATTGGTGGGTTCGCCGAGTGGGAAATTAATCGATGTTCCGGTTAAATCTTCTTTTCGAGAAGGATTAAACGCATTGGAATATTTCATTTCAAGTCACGGGTCGCGCAAAGGAACATCCGATACCGCGTTGCGCACTGCGAGCGCCGGCTATTTGACGCGCCGCATGGTTGATGTCGCGCAAGAAGTTATCATTACCGAAGAAGATTGCGGCGATACAGAAGGATTTTTATTTATAAAAGACGAATCGCCGTTCCAAGAACCATTTGTTCAACGTTTGGCCGGAAGATTTATTTTAGACGATATTATTGATCCGTCAGACGAGAAAAAAATTCTTGTAAAAAAGGGATCGATGGTTGCCGCGTCGTTCGCGAAATCGCATAAAGATCTTCCGATATCAAAAATTCGCATTCGCTCGCCATTGACGTGTAAAACGAATCGAGGCATTTGCGCGGTATGTTACGGAACGAATCTTGCGTATAATAAAAAAGTTGAAATCGGGACGCCAGTCGGCGTTATCGGAGCGCAATCTATCGGAGAGCCGGGGACACAGCTTGTTTTAAGAACCTTTCATACCGGAGGGGTCGCGGGACGCGATATTACGCAAGGGTTGCCGCGCGTTGAAGAATTGCTTGAAGTTCGTCCTCCGAAAAACAGAGGATATCTCGTGCCGGTCAACGGGAAAATAAAAATTATCGAGAAAGAAAAAAGCAAGATTATACAATTGTTTTATAAAGATAAAAAAGAAGAACAATACGCGATTAAAAAAAATTCAACTCTTTTTGTAAAAGATGGTGATACGGTCGCGGTCGGGGACAAAATAATAGAAATTGATGAAGAAGAAATTGTGGCGAATCATGCTGGAACGGCGCGTATCGTTGATGCAACAGTGAGCATCGAATATACCGATGACGAGATGATGGAATTTGAGGTCGTTGGTCATAAAAAAATTCTTGTAAAAGACGGCGATGAAGTGAAACGAGGAACGCAATTGTCCGACGGAGATCTTGATTTACATGAGCTCTACACGTTACGCAGCAAAGAAGAGGCGCAACGATATATATTGAGTGAATTGAAATATATTTACGCGATGCAGGGACAGCGGTTGAATGACCGCCATATTGAAGTAATTGTCCGCCAGATGTTTTCGCGCGTTCTTATTACTGACGGCGGCGATACGGAGTTTTTGAACGACGAAGTCATTTCGCGTTCGTATTTCAATCAGATCAACGCGATGATTAAAGAAAAAGGAAAACGCGCGGTCGGAGAAGAATTATTACTGGGAATCACCCGTAGCGCTTTGTCAACGGAAAGCGTGCTTGCGGCCGCGAGTTTTCAGGAGACATCGCGCATCTTGATTAACGCGAGTATTAGTGGTAGAGTAGATCATCTCTACGGTCTAAAGGAAAATGTTATCATCGGACGACTTATCCCAGCTGGCACTGGATTCAAGAAAAAACCGTAAATAGGGTATAGTTAATAGTGAATAACTAATAGTGAAAAGTGAATAATTAAAATCGGAAACAGTCTTGGTCATTAATTCGAAAATCCCAAATTACAAATTCCAAATTACAAACAATATCAAAATTCTAATGACCAAAATCCAAAACCGTTTTGAATTTATTTATCATTTGTTTTTGATTTTGTATTTTGTGCTTTGGATTTATTTGTAATTTGGTGCTTGTAATTTGTGATTTATACTGTTGGTGCTTGTAATTTGGAATTTTGATTTATTTATTCCTAATCCCCTAAAAGCTAATCTCCTATTCCTATGGTTAAAAAGGATACTCAGAAAACAGAAACAAAAAAAATTCAGCGCGTTCAGCGTCCTGCTGTTGCGCGCGTAAAAAAACAAGTTGCCATTAAAGAAGAAGAAAAAAAAGAAAGCGCGGTGGTAGAAAAACCAGTTGTATTAGCGAAGTTAAAAGAACAGCCGCGCATTTTTATCGGTAAAAGGAAAAGCGCGATCGCGAAAATTTTTTATTACGCGCAACAGCCGAATCAGTTTACCGTTGACGGCAAAAAGATTGAAGAACGATTTCCGTTTTTTTCATGGCAGAATATCATACACGCTCCATTTGCCGTTGCGCAAAAAAAAATAAACGGCGCTCTTGAAGCGCGCCTTTCTGGAGGGGGAATCCAATCGCAAGCGGAAGCATTGCGGCTCGCGCTTTCGAGATTGCTTCTCGCGGTCTATCCTGACGCGAAGAAATCTTTAAAAGACGTAGGATATTTAACTCGCGATTCCCGTGTTAAGGAACGAAAAAAATACGGCCTCAAACGCGCCCGCCGCGCGCCGCAATGGAGAAAAAGATAAAGATGGAATTACGAATTTTTGATTAACAATTAACGAGTTAACGAATTAAATACAATACAAAATATCTAATTCCAGATTTCCAATGAAATGTTAAATGCTGAAATTTTTACATTTTGAATTGTCATTTTACATTTTGATTTTTACATTTTGATTTTTTTTGGACCCGTAGATCAATTGGTTAGATCGTCTCCCTGTCACGGAGAAGGTTGCGGGTTCGAGTCCCGTCGGGTCCGCCAAAATAGCTTATTAGCTTCTTAGCTTTTTAGGAAATAAAATAAGAAAATGACGATAGGATTCGAAAGCCGCACCCAGCTCCAGTTCCACTAAGAACGTTTTCTATAATTGATGTTATTATTTTGAGAAATGTTAATTTACATGAAAGTGTTTTGAGTGGAACTGGGGCTGGAGAGGCGGGGTTGCGACCTCGACCGAACGGCGGTAAGGTCGAGAGTTGTGACCGGGTCACGTTGGGTCCGCCATCGCCTCGCTGAAACTCGGCTATAGGTTCTTTCACATTCATTTTTTATGAGTCAAACTGTTGCTTGACTCTTTTGCGTTTTTCGGTATATTAAAATTGGATAAATTTAATACGACAAATTAAATATACGCGCCGCTTGCGCATAAAATATTAAATAGAAGGGAGTCTGATATTGCAGATTCCCTTTCTTGCATTTTATAGAGAAATATGGTATGGTTATAAGCACTCAAATGGAATATAAAAATAGTTAATAGTGAATAACTAACAATGAAGAATTAAAATCCTAAATCCTAAACTCTAAATCCTAAACAATATTCAATAACCAAAATTTTAAATTCTAAACGATACAATTACATCGAAAATTAATTCATCGAAAATTGAAAATTTTAAATTGAAAATTCTGCCTTATTCCTAACCTCCTAAAAGCTAATTTCCTATTCCTATGGAAATCCGCAATATCGCTATTATCGCCCATGTGGATCATGGGAAAACGACTTTAACTGATGCATTGATGCGTCAAACGGGAATGGTTGATGAGTCGTTTAGTATGGATTCAAACGCGCTTGAAAAAGAGCGCGGTATTACTATTTATTCAAAAAACGCTTCTTTATTTTATAAAGACACGAAAATTAACATTGTTGATACGCCAGGGCACGCTGATTTTTCTTCGGAAGTTGAGCGCGTTTTGCGTTCGATCGATTCCGTACTTTTGGTTGTTGATGCGCAAGAAGGACCGATGCCACAAACAAAATTTGTGCTTAAAAAATCATTAGAATTGGGATTAAAGCCGATTGTGATCATCAACAAAATTGATAAATCCGCGGCGCGTCCTGAAGAAACGCACGAGAGGGTACTGGAACTTTTTCTCGATCTTGGAGCAAACGACGAGCAACTTGATTTTCCAACGGTGTACGCAGTCGGTCGTCAGGGGATTGCCAAGCGAAATCTTAATGACGTTTCTGATAATTTAACACCACTCCTTGAAACAATTATATCGCATGTTCCTCCTGCGTTGTCTGATGTTTCGCTTAAACTCCGTTTTCAGCCATTTAATTTAGGATACGACACGTATCTTGGGCGTTTGGCAATTGGACGAATTTATGAAGGCGTGGCGCGTGTTGGCATGACCGTTGTCGTTAAAAGGACAACCGGAGAAAGCCGTTTGGGGAAGGTCACAAAACTTTTCACTTTCAATGGAATGAATCGCGTTGAAGTTGATACTGCGCTTGCTGGAGACATAGCGATAATCGCCGGCATCAGCGACATTGATATCGGTGAAACAATTTGCGAATCAACTGATCAAGATCCGCTTCCGGCGATTACAATAGACGAACCGACCATCGCGCTTAATTTTTTAATAAATAATTCTCCGCTTGCAGGGCGTGAAGGGGAGTATGTCACCACGCGCCAGTTGCGCGAGCGATTGGAGCGCGAATTAGAAGTAAATGTCGGATTAAAAATAGATTTCTCACCAAACGATTATTATAAAGTGTATGGACGCGGAGAATTGCACATCGCGATCATATTGGAAACGATGCGGCGCGAGGGTTATGAAATCCAAGTATCGCAACCACGCGTGATCATTAAAGAAGTTGATGGCCAAAAAATGGAGCCGTATGAGGAAGCGACCATTGACACACCAAAAGAATTTTCAGGCGTGGTTATAGAAAAGATGGGAAAGCGGAAGGGAATTATGACGCAGATGAAACAAGAGCATGGACTGGATCGACTTATTTTTGAAATTCCGACGCGCGGATTGCTCGGTTATCGAAGCGAATTTATAATGGATACACGCGGAGAGGGAATTTTGTGCAGTACGATTATCGGGTTTCGCCCCGCGTATGCGGGGGAAATAGAAAAACGCGAAACCGGTTCAATGGTATCTATGGCAACCGGCACGGCGATGGCATATTCACTTGCCAATTTACAGGAACGAGGGCAGTTATACATCGGACCGAACACTGATGTGTATGAAGGTATGGTAATTGGCAATGTGTCAAAAGGAATGGATATAGATGTTAATCCGGTTAAAGGGAAGCACCTGACTAATTTCCGTTCAGTTGGTGAAGAAGCGATTCAATTGTCGCCGATTTTAGAATTGACGATCGAACGAGGGTTGGAAATAATGGCGGAAGACGAATACTTGGAAATTACGCCAAAGAACGTTCGTCTTCGTAAAATATTTTTGAATGAAATCGAGCGCAATAAAACGCGGCGAACACATAAGAAAAGTTGATAAATAATTCCGTATGCTATGCGCTCTGTGAAATTTTTATTCAATTGGGTACGAATAAATAGAGAAATATATTTTTACAACCGCCTTTTCTTTAATACGCAGTCCCGCAGTGCGGGACTGCCACACTATTGTTCCCACTGCCAACCCGATGTTGTAAAAATAATTTCTCTATTTATTCGTACTTATTTTTTTTAAGGAATATCATAATGTGTATTTTAAAATAGAATAATGTTGTCATTTGACATTTTTTGACGAATATGCTATGCTTTTAGCAGTTATTTTGATCATTACAATTTAGAGAAAAGGAAGAAAAAATGAAGAAAAAACAAAAGTATTTAACGCCGTCTAACATAGACGCAATAGTAAGTGGATTTTTTGAACATATCCGCGACAATTGGGATTTTTATAAGGATAATTTACCGCACCTGAGAAAAACGATGATGGTATATAACGAATTCGCGTATGGTATACGTTTTTTGCCGGAAAATAAAAATTATCGAATCGAGTTTAATCCAAAAGATCCTCTTATCGAGGACGTGGAAAAAATTTTCGGAAATGCGTATACGGAGGAAATCGGTAGACTTATTTATGACGCATGGCCATTACGCAAGGAGTTTAAGGGATGGGAAGGATATGAAGAACCAACAGCAATAACGATTAAAGCGCTTCGCAAAAGATATCTTAAAATGATGAAAGATCTTCTGATAGATTCTAAACCAGAAGAAAAATCCTTTGACAAATATATTGACGACGTAATTGCGTCAGGATATAAGAAAATCGAAAACGATAAAATAGTGAAATTATGTCCTTCAGGAACGCCAGATAGCTATTATAAAGGATTTACCACGGTTACAGAATTTCAAGCACAAAAAGAATTTTTGGATAGTGTCAGAAATCATCCGCATATACGCTACGGCATACAATTGATGGAACAGTGCTACGCATTTTATAAAAGTAGAAATAGAAAAGTTGAAAAATTACAAAGACAGTTACAGCATATAAAGAGCGTGAAATCGATAAAAAAAACATTGCAGATTATAGATCGTATTCGCGTGATTGAAAAACAAGAATGGAAACCGAAAACGGAATGGAGGAAAAAGTAATATGAATCAACAAGATTTTATCGTTCCGCACGATACCACGATACGATTAAAAGAATATGACCCAGACTACACGGGAAAGTTTACAGACAAAAAAGATGTTCAAAAAAAATTGTCGCGGGATCTAAGCGAACTGCAACAATTGCAAGAGATGCTGTATGCGCAAAACGAATACGGCGTATTGATTATTTTTCAGGCAATCGACGCCGCAGGGAAAGACAGCACCATCAAATATGTGATGAGCGGTTTGAATCCGCAAGGATGCAGCGTTACGCCGTTCAAAGCGCCTTCACCAGAAGAATTAGATCATGATTATTTATGGCGTTGCGCCAAAGAATTGCCGAAGCGTGGCAACATCGGAATTTTCAATCGTTCATATTATGAGGAAGTGTTGGTTGTTCGCGTGCATAGTGAATTTTTGCAGAAACAACAGCTTCCCAAGGAATGTATTGATAAAGATATATGGCAGAAACGTTATGAACAAATACGCAATTTTGAAAAATATCTGACGCAGAACGGAATCGTTGTTATTAAATTTTTTCTCTATATCTCCAAAGAAGAGCAAAAAAAACGTTTCTTGGAACGGATCAATCGGCCTGAAAAAAATTGGAAATTTGAAATAAGAGATATTGAGGAACGAAAACACTGGGAAGAATATATGCAGGCGTATGAAGAAATGCTTAATAACACGAGCACGAAATACGCGCCATGGTATATTATTCCCGCGAATCATAAATGGTTTGCGCGCATTGCAGTTGCCGATATTATTGTCTCTCGATTGGAAAAATTAAAGTTGCAGTATCCGGTCGTTGAGGAAGAAGAAAAAAAGAAGTTTTCAGCGATACGCAAAGCGCTTGAGAATGAAAAATAAAGGACAGTAGTCTTGTATTTTCTCTGTTTGTTCGAAAATAAAAGATTACTTATATTTTAAACGATCGTTAAAAAGATGAGAAATGATTTTTAGGATTACGGGCTGTTCAAGAATGAGATTGTTATTTTATTCCACTCGCTTGTTCGAAAAGAATACATAAGGCGTCCGTTTCCATAACGTGGAACGGACGCTTTCTAATTTGACAATTTATAAGGATATATTATATTATTTACAACAGTTCATTACAAGGAAAGGAGCAATAAATGACTTCAAATCGTTATATAACAAAATATGATGAGATGGCATTGCGACAGGCGGAAACATTCGAAGATTTGGCGAAAATCGCCATCCGTTTGTTAATGAAAATGCCGCAACCGATCGGTATCGTCAGCGGACCAATCTCAACCGGAGGCGCGGGATCAAAAGAATCAAATCTCGAGGCAATGGAAAATACTATACAGCATCTTTCTCATGCAGGTATGAAAATTTTTTCACAAATGCCGTTTGAAGATCATATGGCGCGCATTATGAAGACGCCCTATTATAAAGGTGGAAACCATCTGCTTGAAACATTTTATGGCGCGATTTTTGCGTCAGGATATATTAGTATAATTTATTTTATGCCAACGTGGCGCACGTCTGTTGGTTCAACATGGGAGCACGATTTGGCTGTGCGACTCGGTATAGATATCGTGTATCTGTGAAATGAGAGGCTGGAAGTTGGAAATGAGAAGTGAGAGAAGTAGAAAAAAATAAATAACGAGAAAAAGAATAGATGAAAAAATTAAGAATACTTTTTATTTGTTATGGAAATGTGTGCAGAAGCGCAATGGCGAAATATATAGCAGACGAATTTTACGGAGACCGCGCCGAAGCAGATTCATGCGGCACGCATTCATCCTTGCCGTATATCGAACTTTGGCAACCTACTATCGAAGCGTTGCGAGAAATCAATATAGATATGTCAGAACATCAGCCGAAACACATCGATAAAATTAAAGAAGAATTTGACATTGTAATCAATATGTCGCCTTTTGATAACGAAATACTCAAAACGAGAAATAAGCATTTAAAAGACGCGCAATGGGAATACTGGTCGGTGCGTGATCCGGGCGGATTGCCTATCGCGGATCAGCGCGAAGTGCGCGATCTATTGATTGAAAAAATAAAAAATCTTTTATTTACATAAAAAGTAGATAACAATAATTCCCCTCCGCATATAAAGCTTCGGCGGGGCAAAGTCCGCCTACGCGTGAAGCTACGGATGGACAAGGAGAAAAATAAAATGGGAATAGAAATTATAGTGTTAGGCGCGATACTGATTCTTTCTTTATTTGGCTTAATCGGAAGTATGATTGGCTATGTTGCGCACGAAAAAAACAATAAAAGTATTGAGCTCAAGGCCGCACATATATTGCGTGTTATTAGTCTTGCGCTTGTCGGCATAAGTTTTATGGGAGGTGCTGAGATAGCGTTTAACGGAAATAGTATGACTGTACTAGTATGCGTGATGTTTATTATCTTCGGCATATTTATAAACAACAGAGTAAATAAAATTATAGATGATTTAAGATAGAAGATTATAAAACGGAGACGTAAAAATTCCCGACTTTTTAAGTCGGGAATTTAATTTTTTTATTCATCGAATCTCGTAAAAGAATTTTATCAGTTTGTCGTTGGTTTTTTTAAGCGCGAAATCGCATTCGCCATCGCGTTCTTGCCAGACAACTGCGGTAAAAATATTTTTATCTTTTAGTTTGTTTCTGATTTTTTTCATCGTTTTTCCGGTGCAGATCGCCGCGTCAACAACAAGAATATTTTTAAACTGTTCGGGAATACTGTTTATTTCTGAGTGCGTGAACAGCGGAAGCGCGAGCGCGTGCGATGCCCAGACTCCAACAAACAGACCGCTTCGCTTTGGCGCGACAATCGCGTGAAATTGTTTTTCCTTATGCAGTATTTCCAATTTTTTTACGAATTGTTCGATCGTGTCGAGATACGTGATTTTGTCGATAAAAAGAGCCATTGGGATAGGGGGTTAGGGTTTTCCGCCAAAGGCGGATCCGCCTCAGGCGGAAGGGGTTTAGGAAATTAGGGAAGAACTATAAATTTCTAAACCATCTTGATTAATGGTGGCTGATAGAATCAGATATATTTCTATAATACAAAAAAATAAATACTTGTCAAGTGGCTGATTTTGGGTATACTAAATCACAGTTCCTATAAATCTTTGCATTACGAAACTCCCGAATACTGTTATTGCGAGGAAGCCGATTACTCTATCGGCTGACGAGGCAATCCAACGCCTGTGCTCAGCGATGAGATCGCCACGCTCGCCTCGAGGCTCGCTCGCGATGACATTTCGTAATTAAAGGTATAAATAGAAAAAACACAATGAGGTAGAAGATATGAAACAGTTATATAAAGAAATGTATTACGATTTAAATGTTAATCTTTTTGGTCTACGCAATGAACAAATGCGCTATAAAGATAAAATTATGCATAACGCGGGATGGTATAACGCTCAGGGAGAAAAATTGGGCTGGGGCGATCTTTCCGCGGAAGATTTTAAAAATATCGAATCTGAAATTGCAGACGGCGAATTGTTTATTACGCTCTATGAACATGATGCTTTTTGGAATTTTGTCGTCAAGTTTGGCGCGTTTGGCGGCGCATGCGCAACAAAACCAGAGGAAAAGGTGCCGGGCATCGGATACATAAAAGCGCATTGCGCGTATATCATCGCGAAGGAGAAACGTTATTTCGTTGATCGCAATGCGAGCGTGATTAAAGAACGATATATTACGCGCGATGGAATTGAATTTTGGACATTAACAGCGAAAGAAGCATCGGAGTTTATTGAACGATATTCTAGTGGGAAACAAACGGTTAATGACGAGATGCTCGGGGCAACTGCCGGACATTAAAAAATAAAGAAGCCCTGATTCCGCTTAAGCGAAATCAGGGCTTTTTTTTATAAAGACAGCGCGAAACGGGCGATGGTTTTCCGTCAAGAGGTCCATCGCAGGCGTGATTTACGTTGCCGATATGTGTCGCCTTACACATTGATCGGATCGTCTTGACGCCTGCCTCGTACCTTATATTCGCATGCCGCGAATATGAGATGGCGATACGTTTTCGATATTCCGCTCTGCGGAATTTCAAAAACTCCGCCGTTTCGCACACTTATTACAAACAGTTAATAGTGAACAGTGAAAAGTGAAAATTTTCAATTATAATTTTCAAAAAATAATTCGTTAATCCGTTAACTCGTTAATTTATTAATAAATAATTCTTGACTCCTACCCTATACCCTAGTGGCTATACCCTAAACCCTATTCCTAGACTCCTATAATAAATCCCGTTATCGCGTACGCGATTGAACGAATCCCTGGCGCAAGCAACGGCCACAGTGCTATAAAGAAGACGATAACCCATATAATGCTTGCTCGTTCAACAAACTCGCGAATCTGGTACGGCAGGAACGGAGCGATTACTTTTGAGCCGTCCATTGGCGGAAAGGGAATAAGGTTGAAAATCGCTATAAACACATTCATTTCAATAATTTGTAAAAATATCGAGATAATTGTTTCATTATGCGGTGTCAATAATCTGAATACTATACCGGCGATTATGGCGATTAAAAAGTTTGTCGCTGGTCCTGCGAGCGCAACAAACACGTTTCCGTTTTTGCGCCATTCATATCTGAAATTGTAAGGCTCAACCGGCACTGGTTTTGCCCAACCGAATATGTTCCCGCTTGTGAAGTACAATAATAGTGGCACGATAATCGTTCCAATCGGGTCAATATGCACAATCGGGTTCAGTGATAGCCGTCCTCCCCATCGAGCAGTATGATCTCCGAAATAATCCGCAACATATCCATGCGCTATTTCATGCAAAACGATTGAATAGATTAGTACCGCGATAACAACGATAGTTCCTATAGAAATCATCGATTTCCTCCATTAGATATATGTTTTAAAAAACTAATTATAATTAATAATAACATCACGTCACTAATTTGTCAAGCCAATTGCACGCACTCTTAACCATTGACATTTTTTGCAGAATAGAGTATATTACCTTATTTGGCGGCAATGAGCCGCAATGGATAGAGATCGCTATTGAATACCAAAAATAAAACAGATAGCCCAGCCTCACACAGTAAGGCTGGGTTAATTCTTTAATCGTCGGTTGAACTTTTAGCGATTCTCATAGTATTCGCGGTGTTTTTCCGCGTCTTCTAATTCCTTTTTTTTCATTATTTCGTATAATTCCGCGATACCTATTATTAGATAGATATCCATCTTATCAATTTTTATCGTAAAGCGCGATTCTATTTTTCCGATAAAGTTTGACTGTTCGTCTGTCAAAGGTCTTACATATTTTTTTTGAAAAATCGACGGTATTGATTCAAGAATATCGATTACCACCTCTTTTAATATGTATTTTTTTCCACCCAAAGACTTTTCAAATAATTCTGTTGGTACGAATTCATCAAGAATATAATTAATGGCACCTTTTCCGGCAACTCCACCATCCTTTACTTTTTGAGATAAGGCACGCAATTCCGCTAAGTAATTTATATATTTTTCTTCCATATCCTATCCTTTCTTTTTGTAGGTATAATGAGTGGATTTTTCGCTCACTATAGCACTAATAAAAAGATACCATATTTATCGTTTTTTGTCAAGTACGTTTATTGAGAAGCACGCGAGGAAGTAGGAAAACAAGAGCGGAAGCGCAAAAGCGGCCAAAATGAATCCAGAAAGGAGAGAATAATTGCCTGAATTAATTATCCATTTGATTCCGTCAATAATATGCGGAATTTTTTCCAAACCATCGCGTACGGCGATCCATACAAGAGAAACAACAAGCATTCCAATATAGATCGCGAGTGTTCTTAATGCTATTTTCATATATAAACTTTCTGTTTTAAAGAACCTTGTTCTTGTAATCTTCGGAGATCCGATCTCCGAAGATCGAACCTCCTCAAATTGGTTTTTTAAAAATTTTATTTTATTCCTAATTTCCTAATCCCCTTCCGCCTGAAGCGGATCCGCCTTTGGCGGAAAAAGCTAATTTACTATCCGTGGGAGCTTGCCCCGCTCCAGTTCTCTGTAGAATGTTCGCATAGATTAAACTAAGCCGAAGGCGTCCTCGGAGTAGAGAGTTTGTAAAAATAAAACACTCGTTGGAACTGGGGCGGGAGCCTGCCCCGCTCCAGTTCTCTGTAGAATGTTCGCATAG
>CAZVCF010000022.1:0-15526 GCA_964626355.1 uncultured Gammaproteobacteria bacterium | reverse complement strand
TAATTAATCGCGCTCCAATCGCGGTTGAGGAAAAAGAAATTGAAAGCGAGTTGAAGAAACTTATACTGGCATACGCGCGCCAGAACGAAGTTGATCGCGCGAGCGCGATCGGTGATGTGGCAATTATCGATCTCACAATTTTAAAAGACGGTGTCCCGATAGAAAACGGCGAATGGAAAAATTATACGGTTATGCTCAATGAAGAATATGAACTGCTTCCTGATATGGTTAAAAATGCGCTGGGAAAGAAAAAGGACGAACAGATTGAATACACGGCGTATATAAAGGAAGACCATCCGAGTCGCGATCTTGCTGGAAAAGTGTTTGATTTTAAGGCAACGATTAAAAAAGTGTGCGAGTTGGTTATGCCGACCGATCAAGAGATACTCGCGCAATTTAAACTATCATCAATTGATGAATTGAAGAAGACTCTTCGGAACGCAATGGTATCGGAAAAAACAAAAACGCAGGAAGAAAAATTGGAGAAAGAACTGATTGACGCGCTTCGCTCGAAAACAACCTTTGACGAGATACCATTAGCATTTATTGATCAGGAAGTTGACAATATGATTGCCGACTTAAAACAGCGACTCGAAAAAAATAATTTTCGATACGACGATTATGTGGCGCAATACAAAACAACCGAAGAAAAAATAAAAGAAGGGATGCGCGCGTCCGCGGAAGAACGGATCAAAAATTATTTACTGCTTTTGGATAGGGCGGAGCAGGAAAAAATTGTTGTTGATGATAAGAACATTGCGCAATGGAAGGAAGCGCGCGGAAACGAATTGGAAAAAGATGATGATCATATACGCAACAGACTCTTGATTGATAAAACGGTCGAAGCGCTGAAGAAGAAATGTATAGAATAGTATTTTAGTTTTGACGATACACGCGTTTAATGTTTTCGCCCTGCCTGTGCGGAGCACGGACACTCTATAAATGCAAAGTGTAAAAATCAAAAATTAAAATGACAATGTAAAATGCAAAATGAGCAATAATAAATTTTTAATTATTCGCTTTTGATTTTGGATTTTGATCATTTGAATTTGTTTGTAATTTGGTGCTTGGAATTTGGGATTTTTACTCTAAACTCTATATGCGCTTTGCCATCATCTCCGACATTCATGATCGCGTTGATAACCTTCAGAAGGTTTTTCTTTTTTTAGAAAAAGAAAGGATTGAACACATTATTTGTTGCGGCGATGTTGGACGTAAGGAAACAGTACAATTTTTTGAGAAATTTGAAGGAACAGTCGATCTCGTTAAAGGTAATATGGATGAGGGATATTGGAATGAAGAAGATATTGCTAAAGACACGAATATACATTTTTTTGGAAAAAATGGCGCGATTGAATTAGAAGGAATGAAAATCGGTTTTACGCATAAACCAGTTGACGCACAATCGTTGGCGAAATCCGGTAAATACGATATAGTATTCTATGGGCACACGCATCAGCCATGGCAGGAAAAAATTAAAGAATGTTTGTTAATTAATCCGGGAAATTGCGCCGGAAATCCAGCGCCAGCAACATTTGCGATATGCGATGCGCCATTAATGAAGTTAGAGTTAAAAATAATTGAAAATTTATAATTTGATGTGGTGATACTATGGACAAGCAAATCAATCAAAAAATTAAAAAAGTATTGCATTCAGCGGCGCAAGAAGCGTCGGACGCGATTTTGAAATATTTTTACAGCAAGAAATTTAAAACCGGAATAAAATCTGACGGAACGGTGGTGACTGATGCTGATAAAGCGGCGGAAAAAATAATTTTTAAGCACGTTAAAAAAAATTTTCCCGATCACGCGATTTTGAGCGAAGAATCAGGCGCGAACCACAAAAAATCAGAATGGCGATGGGTGATTGATCCTCTTGACGGCACGACTAATTTTTCAAAACAGATTCCTTTATTTTGTGTTTCTATAGGCGTGCTTTATAAAGACGAAATACGATTCGGTATCGTCGGTAATCCGATCAACAAAGAAGTGTATTACGCGGAAAAAGGAAAGGGCGCGTTTTTGAACGGCGCGCGAATACACGCGTCAAACACCTCGGCGACACACGATGCATATTTAAGCATTGACGGGAAGCGAGTGCCAGAATATACTAAACGGCGTATTGCAATTTATGATGCGGTTCGTCCGAAAGTTGATGAATTAAAAAAGTTCGGCGCCGCGGCACTAGAACTCGCGATGGTCGCCGCAGGGAAGATCGATGGCGTTATTATTATCGGCTGTAAACCGTGGGATGTGGCGGCAGGAATTTTATTAGTTGAAGAAGCAGGCGGCGTGATTAACGAATTGGAACGCGGTCATATTGATTGGAATGATTTTTCCGTGCAACTCATCGCATCAAACAAACCGCTTGCAAAAAAATTAAAAAAGTTGGTAAAATAGATATTCTTTTAAAAATTTATTTTTTTAACTAATTTTCTAAAAGCTAATTTCCTAATAACCTATTTTTGCGGGTGTAGTTCAGCAGTAGAACGTCTCCTTGCCAAGGAGAAGGCCGAGGGTGCGAATCCCTTCACCCGCTCCATGAATAATCTCGTAGTTTCGATGATAGGTTATTAATTAACTATTCTCCTATTCGCGCGAATTAGAGAAGAGAGTTGATTCGTTTAATAATTTCCGTTATACTCTATAACACTATAACAATAATCGTTGCGTAACGCATGATACACAAAACGTTCTTTAAAGGATACAATAATGAATAAAAATAAAAAGAAGTTTTCTGCGGAAAAAGTAAAGAAAATTACCGGCGCAGAGAATAGTAAAAAAGTGCCAGTGCCGTTTTATTACGCTCCGCCATTTTTGGATAAGTTGCAAGAATGGATTGAAGCGCGACTCGCGCAAAAAGATGAAGTTGAAACACAAGTAGAACTCTTTGTTTCAAAAGACGCGTATAATGGACTTCAGAGAATAACATCTGCGTTAAAAAAGAAAAATATCACGATCACCGTTGATCAACTTGCTTCGTTACTTTTAGAGAAAGCAAACGGAAGAGCAAAAGAGAAAGCAAGAGAAAAAAAGAGAAAGAAAAAATAATATGACAAAAGAACAAGAGAAACAATGGCCATTGATAGCGGCAGATATGCCGAATGGCAAAACATATATTGGTTATTTAGAAAGCGGAGAAGTATCTAACGCCGAAGAATTTTTACATGGAGTGGTGGTTGTGGAGACTACGCATGTTTACGATAGGGTAGTATATAAAGATATATATGAGAGATACACAAAAGACGAAAATAATGTCATAGTATTGAATAGAACGTTAGCAGTCGCGATATGGTATTTGTCCGTTCCTCAAGAATAGTATCATCGCGCGCACAGCAAGAAAGGTAAAAATGAGTCAGAAAATAACAAGGTATGAAAAGATAATAAAAGAATTTAAACAGGAAGATAATAGTCTCATCGCTTTTGAGATGAATAATGGGAAGACGTATATTGGTTTTGTATCTAAAGAGGTGAAAGCGATGATAACTCATAAAGAATGGTTGCGCGAATTATTGATTATTAAAATGCCCGTTATAGTTGATAAACATGTTTTTCAGGGCAATCGCTATATCTCTCGTGCAGTTAAGGAAGAATACACGACAATTTATGAAGATACACTTAATACCGTAGAGGGCGACTTCCCTTCCATCATATTGAACACAAAAAATATCGCTGCGATATATTCTCTGGATCTTGAATAAAAAAAATTTTAAGTCCCGACGTATAACGTCGGGGCTTTTTGATTTTATCTTTTATGAATAGATAGCCGTTTATACCTCTAAAAACCCTTTATTTTACAAGGCAAAAACGCTATTGACATCTTCTTTGAAATATGCTATATTACTATCATAGTTAAAGTTCTTTACAATCTAAATTGTTCATTCGATATAACGTGCAGCGATACTATGCAACTATCATACATCGCTCACGATTTATATTAATTAAACAATAATAAAAAAAGTTGAGCCGTGCACTTATCCGCGTTAGTCAGCGTTTAGATCCGCGTGCATCAGCGTCTTAGAAAAAAGGAGAAATACAATGTTAAAAAAAGTATATTTTGTTTTTGCGATAGTATTTTTTCTTGGAAGCATAGCATTTGCTCAAGAAAAACAGGAAAAAAATTTAACAGAAAAAGAAAAAATCGCGCAACGCATTGCCAAATTGCTGGAAAGGGCTGACGAGAAAAGAGTGCAAGAATGGATGGCAGCAGTTGGCATATTGCCTGGCGTTTACGCCGTTAGTGAAAGTAGTCTTGATTCAATAGGTACCGTATTTCACTGTGGCATCATGGACTGCAGTTTTTATTTTAAAAGAGGAAATATGGCAACGATGTACGACTGGAATGGGAAGTGTGATAAAAGAGGTACATGGAAAGAAATATATCTTGAAATACTTTCTCTCTCGGAGAAATATTACACCTATCCCGATCCCCCAGTTCAGAAGGTAGCGAGTAAAAAATAATACAATAAAGCCTCGATTTCATTCAAACGAAATCGAGGCTTGCTGTTTTTAATAATACTATTTTGATTTATCGTTTTTTAAGAAATTTTTTGAGTTTGGTGAAAGCGAGGGCGCGCATGCTTATCGTGTTTTTTTCTTCGCGTGACATTTCTGCGAACGTCTTGTTATATTCGTCTGGCTGGAAAAGATGGTCCCATCCAAAATTCGTTGCGCCACGTGGTTTAACAATTGTGCCTTTAATTGATCCAACGAAGTAATGAATGTGATTCGTTGAACGCGCGTAGCCGATGGTTACTTTCGCTTCAGCGGTGTGGTTTTTGTAATTTTCTACCATTTTCCATATTCCTTCGTTACCGACGGTAGAGAGAAACCACCTAATAAGCGGTCCGGGCAATCCGTTGAGCGCGTGAATGTATAATCCAGTATCTTCCACAATGAAATTTCCTGTTCTATGGAGAAACGCCGCTTGCAGTTTCATTTCAATAATTTTTTTTGGATTGATTTCTTGAAGTTCAGGAAGATCAATGGCGTATTGTTTCAGTTGAGGGAGTATCGCCTTTGCTTCAGCAAATTTATTTTTATTGTTGGTGATAAAGTGAATCATTCCTTTTTTAATTTTTGATAAAATAACATACCAACAAACTGGAGTATGTTGGTATGTTGTTATTTGAAATTTAGAATTAATATCAGTTATTCAACCCATCTAACCACATGGTAATTTTTTTTGCCGCGTCGTACGACAATATAGATATTGAACAATCTTTCACTTGGATCAACCGTTTTGTCTATACTCCATCGCTTGCCATTGATAGAAATAGCTCCGCTTTGCGTGTCTTCGCGCGCTTGTCGTTTTGAAGGAGAAATTTTACTGCGAACAAGAAAGTCAACAATTGGCATCAGTTCTACTTTACTGAGCGATGATGAGGGTACGTCTTTTAATCCTTCTTCAAGTTCAGCTTTCGATAATTCATTAATTGCGCCGGAAAAGAGAACACGTGAAATTTTTTGCGCTCTTCTCAACGCCGAAGCGCTATGGACAAAAGCAGTCAATTCTTCCGCAAGTTTCTGTTGAGCAATCCGTTTTTCAGGATTTATTTTTGTTTCAGATTCAATCTGCTCTATTTCTTCAGGAGAAAGAAAGGTGTAGAGTTTCAAAAATTTTGTCGCATCCGCATCGCTTACATTCAGCCAGAATTGGTAGAATTGATAGGGCGTCGTCAGTTGCGCGTCAAGCCATAGAGCGCCGCTTTCGGTTTTGCCGAATTTTGTGCCGTCGTTTTTTGTTACTAAAGGAATCGTGAGCCCATGCGCGTGTCCATTTCCAGTTTTCCTGATGAATTCTACGCCCGCGGTAATGTTTCCCCATTGATCAGAACCCGCAACCTGCAAAACGCAGTTGTATTTTTTGAACAGCGAGAGAAAGTCGTATGATTGCAATAATTGATAACTGAATTCAGTGAATGAGATGCCGCTCTCGATTCTTCGTTTGACAAGATCCTTTGCGGTCATTTCTCCGACAGTGAAATATTTTCCCACATCGCGAAGAAATTCAATCGTATTCATCTGGCTAAACCAGTCGTAGTTGTTTACGAGAGATATATTTCCCGAATCGAGATTAAAAAATTGTCCTAATTGTTTTTGTATTGCCGCGCTTTGTTTTTGAACCGCTTCTTTTTCTTGAAGCTGTCGTTCCGACGTTTTACCGCTCGGATCACCGATAAGTCCAGTTGCTCCGCCAACAAGAATAATCGGTTTTAGTCCGGCTATTTCAAGTCGTTTCATTAAGGTGATCAACAGAAGATGTCCGACGTGAAGACTGCTCGCCGTCGGATCAAATCCCGCATAAAACGAGCTTCCTTTTGTTAATACGATTCTTTCAACTTCATCGCGATTGGTCGTTTGATTGACAAGTCCGCGCCAGTTCAGTTCTTCAAAAAGATTCATACTATTTCCTTTCTTTTTTTGGTTATTTTTTTGTTTTGTTTTTATTGCCATGTAAAAAACGATAAAATAAATATAACATTTCTACAAAAAATGTCAATGAGATAGTTGCAAAACTCTTGTCGCTGTCATTCTGAGCTCCGATGGCCATCGGAGCGAAGAATCCCATTAATGCAATACTATCGTATTTTTACGAGATTCTTTATGGATTCTGCACAGAGATCCTTCGCTTCGCTCAAGATGACATTCACGGAGCCTGCACTGAGTGAAACAAATGTGTTCAGGATGAACAATAATGAGTTTTGTAACCATGTCAATATTATGATACCACATCATCTAATCTTCACAAGTAAAAAGATCGTCCTAATTTTTTAGGACGATCTTTTTGATTTTAAGAATTCATTGAAAAATTATTGCGGGAATCGCGTTGTGAAAGCGAAGATACTTGATACAATCCAAAGAAACATTAAAAATGTGTTTAGTGTTTTATTTTTTTCAGAAAATATTGCGCGAAGACCATAGAGTGTTGCAGTGATAACCGCTAATACACCAACAACAAGGGGATAGAACGGTGAACCGAGAAAGGCGAATATCATAATTACGGTAACTATCGCGGAAAGCGGCGGAGCGACTTCAATAAACGTCAATAATTTATCTTTCATTTTTATTTCCCTGTCATGAATATGGTTATTTTTATTACGAGCGCAGGATAGTTGAAAAAGAATATCGCCATCATTATCGATACGAATACAGCTATCCATGCGACTATTTGATTTTTTCTTTCCTGTTCAGTGAGCGCGAAAACAGCATAAAAAACTGAGTTGAAGCTTGCCAGCGTGCCGATCAAAGTATGGTATAGATTGCCACTTACTACTAAAAGACCAATCATCCACATATTGAGCACTAATGCGAAACAGAGCGCCGCGACATTTATTATAGACATAAAGCGATTATCCATTCAATTCTCCTATTTATCATGAGATAATGTATTTTGTCATACATTATTCCACAGAAAATTTTTGTTTTAAATAACGATTGTAAAAAGCATATCATAGTGCGTCTATTTTGTCAAGCGCACACCAAAATTTGACTTATTTCTTTCCGTTCGTATAATACTCATAATAATGTAACATAAATTATATGCGCAAAATTGTTTTAAAAAATGTCGTTTGGAAAGAAGGTAAGGACTATATTTCGTGGAATCTTAATACGGGAGTTTCTAGTTTTGGTGACACCAAAAAAGAAGCCCTCGGGTCTCTTCAAGAAGCGTTAGAATTATATTTCGAGGACATGCCACTTTCTAAAGTTGTCAGAGTGGAGCGACCAGATATAGTTCCGCTTGAATTACAACATGCCTAGACCAATAGATTTAAAGACAGTGATCAGAGTCCTCGGAAGAAAGGGCTTCTTTTTTGTCTCACAGAAAGGTTCCCATGCAAAGTTTCGCAAACTTGGCTCGCCGATCAGAACGGTTATTGTTAAAATGACTAAGAAATAAATCCCGCACGGAACATTTCAGTCGATTTTACTCCAAGCAGGGCTTAAGGAGCTCGATTTTCGTGACGAGAAAAAATAGGATAAACGTTGCGTGCGCCAAGCAGTTGAGTAAAATTTTAAAAATTTATACTATAATAAGATTAGTTAAAAGTGAATAACGAATAGTGAATTACAACGCCCCCATAGCTTAGTGGCAAAGCAGCTGCCTTTTAAGCAGTTGATCAAGGTTCGATTCCTTGTGGGGGCACCACTATGAAATTTGGCAATTCCCGATTACGGGAATTTTTTTTGGTGAAAAACAAAATGATTTCGAAAGATATGCATTGATTTTAAATTACGAAACTCTCGAATGTTGTCATTGCGAGGAGCGATAGCGACGCGGCAATCTCGCATCCCGAGGTAGAGATTGCTTCGCTACGCTCGCAATGACACTATAGAGAGATAATTTTGTAATTTAAGGACATTGACGTAGCTGATTGACAAATTTTTTACAATGTATTATATTTATAATGGATTTTTAATAATAATTTTTATACAACGGAGAAAAATAATGTCATACAAAAAAGTTTTGATGTGGACGAAACCTGAAAAAATAATGACCGAGGAAGAAAGACAAGAGCAGTTTCCTTCTGATTCAGAGATACCGGGTACCTATATGCCGAATATGTCGTCCGAAGATCAAAAGGCGTGGAAAGCGAAATTGACCGGTCATCGCGCAGGACATCCACAAGTAGAGATACGAAAAGATAGCGCGGTCATTATCGTTGCGTTGCACGGTTATAAATATAAACACTATACGCCGGACGGTACGCGAGATATTGCCATACATATTGCATCAGCAGGCCCGATACAATGGACAGCAAAAGAATTAGATGAATTTCAAGTCGCGATTGCCGAGGCGAAAGCCGTACTTATAGAAGTTGATAAACGTATAAAAGATGCGCGCGCAAAAAAGAAAAGTACGTCTTCCTCATCGAATACATCGGCGATAGACGGAGAAATGGTTGGCGATATTATAGAAGGAATAGGAGTGCTCGTCATGGAGCTCCTTTCATCTATAGGAGACGCGTCATAGTTTTAAATTTTAAAAATGCCTATTTCGTTTTAAACGAGATAGGCATTTTTAACTTTTGTCTTTTTATAAAAATGATATGATAAGAGTAAGAGAGGCGACAGATATTCAGGCGTTAGGTTTCTAGGCTCTAGGCGTTAGAGGGAAGAATCCTAATTTCCTAGAGCCTAAAGCCTAGAGCCTAACTTCCTAACCCCTATTTTTATGAATCAGCTTCTTTTTGTCGGGAGGATGCACATCACGACAAAATTTCAACAGGAACAATTGGCGCGATTTAAACATCGTCCGTTAAAAGAATTTGGTGTTTCGCGCAAAGGAATTGTTAGTAAATTGATTGTTATTATCACTTCCGCGGATCATAAAGGAACAAAACAGAATCCTCTGCCAATTGAACGCCGTATCGAGGGAATTATTCCTTTTTTTGAAGCAATCAGTATCCCGTACGAAGTATATTTCGCGCCGGATATTCCGAGCAACAATCAATGGGTTGATTTTTTGGAAAAACAAGTTGCGTATCAGAGTCAGAATAAAACAATGATCCGCGCGAGCGATACGGTTTTGTTTTCTTCAACGCAATCGGTTATTGAATTATTTAAGAAAAAAGGTTATCCGATTATTGAGGCGGAATTGGATCTAAAAAATGAAAAATTTGTCGCGCTACGTCCGTTTGAAGTAATCGATCTCATCGCGCGCGCGGGCAAGAATTGGACGAACGCGAACGCGGAGTGGAAACAGCACGCGTCCACAGCGGCAATTATTTTGTACGAAAAATATAATTTCGGAAAAAGTGTTCAGGAAATTCATTCAGAAGTTTTATTAACCCAAGAAGGATCTCTTGCCGAAGGGCGAAATTATACTACGTACGCGCAGGGAATGGATGCGGCAATGAAGTTGAAATGGGAAGATATACAACCATTTATTAAAGAAGGGATGATTGTTGACGCGGCGTGCGGCACCGGCACATTGTTGCAGTATTTGTCGGATGCCTATCCGCGCAGTGAAATCATCGGTATTGATCTCGCGCGCGAATTTTTGCGAATCTGCGAAAGCAAACATTACGCCAATCACAATGTGTATGTTTTTCAGAAAAATGTCGCGCATCAAAATTTCAAAAAGAATTCCGTTGCAACAAAAATTTTTTCTTCCATTTTGCACGAAGTGTACAGTTATAACGATTATGATACGCAGTGCGTGCGCGCGGCGTTAAAGAATACGTATAAAGAATTACAGAAAGGCGGACGAGTTATTATTCGCGACGGCGTTGGGCCGTCATTAAAAGAAACAGTATATATGAAATTGCGCGCGGATGATGGCGCAAAAACAGCGCGAGAAGTGAAAGTATTGTCGACCGAAGGTCGTTTTCTTCGTTTCGCGAAGGAATTTAAGGAAGGAAAAGGCGTCGCGTATTCGACTGAACGGATTGGTGGCGAATTGTATTATGTTCTTTCAGCGCGCGATGCGTATGAGTTTATGAGCAAGAAAGATTATGCGGATAATTGGCATATCGAAGTTCGCGAGGAATTCGGTTTTTGGACATTTGAGCACTGGAAAAGTGAATTGGGAAAAGCAGGATTTAAAATTATTCAAGGATCGCGCGCGTATTGCAATGAATGGATACGAAAAAATCGCTTTGAAGGAAAGGTGGAATTGTTTGTCAAAGAAAAAGATAATCGCCTAAAAAAGATACCCTATTTTGATACAACGATAATAGTGGTCGGAGAGAAAAAGGAATAGGGTTTTCCGCCAGAGGCGGGTCCGCCTCTGGCGGAAGGGTATAGCCATAGGGTATAGGAATAAAACAAAAATTTTCAATTATCCGCTTTCCGTCAACGAATAACGAATAAAATTAATTTTCAACATTCAACTATCAACAAGAAAATTCTAATTTTTTTCGCTACGCGAAATCCCTGCCTACTGTGCAGACAGAGCATAGTCAGATAATTCGATGTTTGCGATTTAGAATTTATTTTTTAGTCATTTTCAGAGGTCCGACCTCTGAAAATGACTCTGAAAGTTATAGTATATACTTTTTTATATCCTCTATTAATTTTCAAACCTCGCTCCATATCATCGGAGCGAGGCTTGACCTTTCTACAGAGGCTTGACTTTTTTTGATATATATGATATATTAAATAACAATTGCAGTAGCTCTTTAAATATATGATTTCCGTGTCTGTGGAAACATCAAATACGGAAATTTTAAAAAATATCAAAGAAATGGAGGAGTATGCTCAATCCTCCTTCGCCTGCTGGCTTCGGAAGGACGAGTCTTGGTGGAATTCCCCGTAGCTTGCTGAGGAACTTTGAGTTCAGAGCTTGCTCTGGGGTACATACCTTTGATTTTAAAAAAATTAGAGAAAAAATTAGATACCACATTAAAAAAAGAAACTCCCGCGAGCCTGAAGAAATGGCTTCGACAGGAACGAAAAAAAACAAAACAAAAAAGGAGAAAAAATGTTAAAGATAACTCAGTATCATTTAATGTACGCGACAGCCGAACTTGAAGGGTTAAACCCGGATACGGTTGATACATGCGCATGGGAAAAAGAGTTGATCGTACACTCAAAAAGTTTTTGGGAAGCATTAAAAGCCGAAATGGTTCATGCGGCAAAGAAAAAGCAAGGCAACTCAAAAGATCAGAGTGAATTCATAAATGAGATACATAGCGTGCGCGATATACTTACTCTCATTTTCGGATGCGTGTATTCGTCACTCGGATATACATTTCCAAAACTTACACAAGAGGATGTGCGAGAAATCGCTTATCATTATAAAGAAGGTGATCTTGTTGAAGCGTTTGTACTCGCTAAAATGAGACTCCTTAATCAGGAATGGGCTGGAAGAGTCGAGGATATGATAAACAGATGCGATCTCAACGGATTTTCAAAAGAAACAATCTGGTGGTATACAAAGGCGTTGCTTGATGTATGCGAAGAAGGAAGCGTACGTACAGCAAGACGACATACAGAATCAGACTATGAAGATTGCTCAGACAAACGAACCGTTACTGATGTTCGCCAAAAACAGAAGAGACCGTTGATTGAGCCAGTGAATGTTACTGGCATTACTTTTGATGATGTCGGCGGCCAAAATGAAGCAAAAGAAGAATTAAAAAAATTGGTCGTCGCGTTAAAGAGCCCGGAAATATATAAAGCAAAAGGAACAAGGCCTCCGCGGGGCGTGCTGTTTGTCGGTCCCGGTGGCAACGGGAAAACATTAATGGCGAAAGCGTTCGCTGCATCAGTGGATGTTCCGTTTTATGTTGTGAATATGCAAGATTTTATGAGCATCTATTACAGTGGTTCGCCAAACCGTCTTGGCGCGATATTTGATTATGTTCAAAGTACTGGCGGCATATTGTTTCTAGATGAAGTAGATGCGATTGCTCCTTCACGAGCGAATCCGCATATACACGAAGAGAGTCATCGAGTTGTTTCCGTGATGCTTCAAAAAATGGACGGTTTTAAGTCGAACGATAAGATGATTATGATGTTCGCAACAAATTATCTTGCGGGAATCGATGAATGGTTACTTCGTCCCGGACGCGTTGATCGTATCATTGAAGTTCCGCTCCCCGATGAAATAGGAAGAAAGGAAACATTCGATATTCATGTTCACTCTGCGGAAAAACTCGCAGGAACAGTGCTCACAAAAGGAATTGATTTCAAATTACTTGCTTCACGAACAGAAGGATTTAGTTGTGCGGATATAGCGGAGATCGTTCGTCGTACACAAGAACAAAAGGTATACGAAGAATATTCCGCTAGTAGCGGATCCGTGCCTCCCGCCCCAGCCGAAGGCTGGTCAGCCTCAGGACGAAAAGGCGGGTCGCCTCTGGCGACAGGTGGAAAAGGAAAAGGCAAAAAAGCAAAACTAACAAGCACAGAAGATATACTCGTTCAAGTAGAAAAATATGAGCGAGTGAAAGCCGTTAAAAAGCAATACGGATTTCAAAAAAATTAAATTATGAAATGTTATCGCGAGCGAGCCTCGAGGCGAGCGTGGCGATCTCATCGCCGAACAAATGTGTAGGATTGCCGCGTCGTTCACTCCGTTCGCTCCTCGCAATGACAGTTATTCGGAGTTTTGTAATTCAAAGTGATTATAAAGGAGAGTAAATTATATTACTCTCCTTTCGTATCTGCGTAAGTCAGCGTCTCTCTCTGTATCTGCGTAAGTCAGCGTTTAGTCTGCGTTTTCATGTGGATAACAAATTGGTCGATACGATATTGTCGTTATGATAGCAATATTGCTATTAATCAAACATTATGAAAGAAGAAAGAATGATAAAAATAGAAAGCTTATCTAAATTAAAAGAAGATTTCAAAAACGTTCGTGAGTTACAGATCCAAAAGAAGAAAGAATCGTATGATAAAGTTATTCGGCCGTATTATGATCAAATTCCATCGGGTTTTGTATTTAAGCCATCAGCGGAAGCAAAAAAAATCAATCGTACTCTTGTTCCGACAATAAGCGTGATACGCGGTTCTTTTGAAGAGGGTACAGAGCTTCAGCAGTTATTCGTGCGTGTGGAGTATATTCCGAAGCCGTACCGCGAATCGAGTGATTATCTTCGCGGGGAATTTAAACCGAGAACAGTTCAATTCACTCTTTTTTCAGATGGCGTTTTGTCTGGCCGCGTGCCATCGGATTTTCCCGGCAACGAGCGAAGAGGCGCGGACCAAAGAATTAAAGAGGAAATTTTTCAAGAGGTTCTGCGCGTTGCGGACGAAGCAGGGATCGGCGATCATTTCGTGTTGCGCGATTCTATTTTGTCTCAGCAAGAAGAAAGTGAGATTGAAAAAAAAGGAGAAAAATCGCCAGAGAATCAGTTACAGGGGACTATTGATATACGAAGGCACACTATCTTTTTAAAACAGTCGGATTTTCTTTTTTGGTTTAGCAACGAAAAAGAAGGAATGAAAGGATATAAAGGATATGTTTTTCCGTGGGGCATTGCGCTTGATAATCCGGAATACGCGAACGCGGTTTATACGATTCCCTTTGAAATCGATTTAGTGAAAGAAAGAATTAAAGAAGTGAAAAAACAGCGAAGCGCGCGCGGTGAATTTTTAAAAGAATTCGGCGCACTATGGTCAAAAGGAAAAAAATTCGCGATTGCGAATGGCGCGGCGCGTTTTTATCATCCGAAAACGAAATTGCCAGACGCGGACTGGGAGAAATTTATCGTTGATAAATTAAATAAAAATAAAATTGCAGAGGCTCGACCTCTGCAGATCGGAAAATGAAAATTTAAAACAAAGAAACATTTAATTCCGCTCCGATGATTATCGGAGCGGAATTTTTTATGATTTATTTTTTCGTTTTGAAAACAATAAGCATGATGAGATACCACAGAAAGACTATCGAGAGAATAATTTGGCCGATAATAAGATTAGGAGTACAGGATTCGAACCAGAGTCAACTTGAGAAGCTCCAAAATGACTGATTTCAAGGCGCGACGACGAAGCGGTAATAGTGGAGCGTTACCGTGAGGAGGAGCAACGAAGAAATCAGTCATTTTTGAGCTTCCCTTCGGGCGGGTGAATTTTGGCAAGCTTCTGCGTTGCTCGTCGCTTGCGTATCTTCCCTCTTGATACGCTTCGCTCCTCGCGCCTTGAATCTTGCCAAAATTCACTCCGCTCAATTGACTCTGGTTCGAATCCTGTACTCTCAATCATTCATCGCAAGATATTTCACAAAGAAAATAGTGACGACAATTGCTCGGAGGGAAACTTCTATGAGTGATATACTTTCGACATTCTTTGTTTTTATAATGCGCACGGTCTGTGTGATGATGCCAATAGTGGTGATCGCAAACGCGACGAGCACACTGTAATTAATAAAGAGCTGTTTCACGATACCCTTTTTTTTGAGAATAATTTCGATTGAATATTAAAAGTATAGCGTATATTGACAAAATCGTCAAGATATGGTATACTTTTTTACAATAGTTCACTAAATAGAAATGAGAAACTTTTTCACTCCAAGAACGGAGAGAAAGTATGTTTCTGATGTAAAAAAAGAAAAAATAATATGCTAAACAAAATAGAGATAACAGTAGATTTATTACAATGCGATTTTTGCGGAACAGTGCATACGAGTCAAGAAGATGCTGATTGGTATGGGTGCACAGAAAAGATTCCCGAACAACGATTTAAAATTGACGATATTGTTTTAGCGCCATTCACTGTTGGCGCGGGAATAGAAGCCGTAGGAACCGAAACAGCGCATGGACGAGTTACAGGAATCTATAAACAGGTGGTGTCAGAGAGAATGTTATTACCTTCACGCGGAAAAGGTGATTATACGAGACGAGATGCTCTTATATATATTCAAACTGCACCGCACGACTGGATCATCACTATTAAATCAATCGATGAGCCAAAGGAGCAAAATAGATATTTTCTTAGTACGGAAAATTTTAGTCAATCACAATTAAAACTTGCAGACAATCAAAATGTGTGCGATAGAAAGGAGAAAAAACATGAGAATCGAAGATTGTTGGTCTATCCAGAATAACGAAAGGAGCGATGAGTAATGACTATAACCGTA
>CAZVCF010000021.1:7320-17324 GCA_964626355.1 uncultured Gammaproteobacteria bacterium | reverse complement strand
TTTGAGTCGTAGTAGAACTACGGTGAAAATCTTTTTGCGAAGCCTGACGAAGTTGTAGCCAAAAAGCTAAAATTGTAGCAGGAATAGTTTTGTAACCATCTCATTGTATTATCTGCTTAATATCGTCACAAATTAAAAAAACGGTCTATAATCATTTATTTACGAGGCTTATAGGGGGCTTCTTTCTGGGGACTGTCCCCAATATGGATTAATTTCCTTTACTTGCCTCGTCGGCAATGGCCGCAATTAACGCGCCTTTGCTCACGCTATGAAGCGGTTGCGATGCTAATCGCACTTCTCCTAATTCAATAGGTAGCTGAAATCTTTTCAAAGTTTCTTGGAATCGCTTGAGAAATCCGTTTGGTTTTGCGGTGCCTCCAGAAACTATCACTGTCAAAGGCTTCTCAAGATAGACCGTCGCCTTCTCAAGTTCGGTTTTAAGATGACCAACCACATAATCAAGCAGAATATCGTAATAGATAGACAACGCCTGTTCGGTTCTTGAAAGATTTTCTTTTTTGTCTAAATCAAAATGTGATTCTTTCCAGCTCGTAACAGCGCTTATTGATTCGTTAACAGCCCCTGCCGCTTGTTTATCTATCCAATCTCCTCCACGAGCGATACTAAATGTTATAAGAGGAACTGACAAATTAGCTAAACAGACATTAACCATCCCCCCGCCAAAAGAAAAAGCAAGTCCAGTAAAATTTTCGTCGGCAAGCTCAGAAAATACAACTGCCAAACCCTCGTTGATTGACTTTGGCGTATAATCAAGCTTTGAAAGAAAACCATTAATGATATGCTGATGATAGAGAACATCAAAATCAGCATCGATTGGTTGCGCGGGAACTGAATAATAAACCGTCTCTCCAAAATGGCGATGAGAACCAATAGCGCTCTTAATTATAAGTTCAATGATTGGTAAAGCGTCTTTTTCTTGTGGACTAATTATACCTCGTTCTAATGGGCGCCGAACATTGCGCTGGAAGAGATTAGCAAAACGCAACGCGCCGTTGCCAACGACATACAGCTGATCTCCCTTTCGAATATATTTCACATTATCTCTTTCAAATATCTCTCTGATATGATCGCTTGACTGAATGTCAAAAAACGCATCTCGTTCTATCCTGAACGCAATTGCGTCACCAATTTTCTCAGAAGCATAAATAAATGCGGTTCCAACATCTAATCCTTTGCCAATCTGCAATGGTTCTCCTAATGCCGTGTCATGTGATGAATGTTTCTGATGAGAATCAATTGAACTTTCCTGTTTTGCTGACGCAACGGCTGAATTCTGTTTATACTCAGGTTCATTCTTGATTTTGTTTTCTTGCTGAGAGATAATTTTTCTGCCGCGCGATTTCATTCCCGCAGTATGTTTTGTTTTTAATTTTTTTTGCATAATTTGTTTTTAATTTTTGCATAACATAAAGAACATGGGGTCATCTCCAAACTCCATTTCGCAAGGAAAAAAAATTTGGAGAAAACCTCAAAAATTATTTTCAAGAAAGCGAATGAACAGGATCGTCACAAATTGAAAAAATCGACTTATAGCCCTTTATTTATGCGGCTTATATGACGCTTCTTTATGGGGACTGTCCCCTTTTTTGGTTAGCCGTTTGATACTTTTCTGTATTGATCGAGCATCGGTTATCTCGGTGATTAAACCCTTACCGAGATTATGTTCTGATAAAACCGCCTCTTCGACCGCAAATCCTTTATTAATAAAAAAACTCATTTCTGGCTCAAAAGACGACAGTTCAATTCTACCGCCAAAACCGCGAGATACTTCTATAAGTGTAGAAATATTTTTTTTCTCCGAAATACCTGCTGAACGTTCTAAAAGCGATCTCCCGCTCACGGTCAAAATAAATACATCGTGCGCAATTTTTTTAATTAATTTATGGTTCAGTAGCCCCTTGGAAATCAGAAAAGTATAATCGGGACTCAATCTCATCTCTTTGCTCATTATTCGCATAGAGCACTGACCCCCTGACCGATACATAATCTTTAATATTTCTAATTCTCTTGATGTCATGCCAAAAATCAAAAATTAAGGAATGAGCGAATTTATTTTCAAGAGAGCGAGTGCAATGAAATAGCAATTTCATTGCCGAGCGAACGCAGAAAACACAGAATTACTATTCTTTATTTTCCTAAAACAGTGCTCATTTCCTTATCTAATTCTTTTAATCTATCTTTTACTTTTATAAGCTCGCTTCTTCTATTTTCTAATAACTTTTTCTTCTCAACTAATCCCGACCAAAGCTTTTCAACTCCTACTATTTCTTCATCAACCGCCATTTTTTCCTGCTCTATTGAATCTAATTTTTGGATAAATTCTTCAGCGAATTTGTTGTGACTCTGTTTTGGATACGGATTGTGCCCTTCAGCCATAGAGTCAACAGAGCTCCCGCTTTTGTCTGCCTGCATTACCTGATTTCTCGCAGCCTTAAGTGTTTCAATAGTTTTCTGATTAATTTGTTGATAATTTTGATTTGTCATATCCGAAGTGAGTGAAAAAAGATAAAAAATGTTTCATCGTGCCGAACGAACGGGGATATATCAGAAATATTTTGATTTTTTAATTTTTTCCACCGAAGACGAATTTCCGCCTTCGCCCATCTTCGGACGGACAGGCGCCTCTGACGAAGATTTTTGATTTTCATTAATGCCGATCTTTACACGAAAACCATACGCTCCGAGGTATTCTTTACCGCTTTCTGTTGTGCCTTTTATTTCTCCCTCTTCCTCATAAGTTGATTTTCCTTCTTTCTCCATCTCAACCGCGAACCCCAAAAAATCGCCGATTCCTTTGGCAACGCCTTCAACTATTTTCCCCAGGGAAATTTCCAATCCTTCTTTATTTTGTTTGTTAAATTTTCGAACCATTGCGCTTTCTTAATTTCTTTAATAAATGACTTAACTGATTTAAGTCGCTCCTCGACCTTTTTCGTTTTCTTTTCAGCTTCTTTTCTTGCCCATCGCAACCTTTTGGCGATTTCTCCTAATCGCTCTGTAATGATGACTGCCGCGTCTTTGCTCTCCGGAATCTTCTCCGTAACGCCCAACCCTGAACATCGAATACAAGAAAGCATTGATGAATTGACTGCTCGACCGTTCCCCTTACAGGATGAACATTGTATTGCCGGACCATCAAATTCCGCCTCTCCTTTTCCGCGACAAGCAATACAACGGCTACGCAAAGAGCGTGGTTGAATACCTGATCCGCCGCAAAAAGCGCACTTGATTTTTTTTTCTGATACTGCGCCCATGATAAATTTAATACCCAAGCACTGTTCTTATCTTACGGCTACCGCTTTTTATCTTATTACTTTTCTCGGGAATCACCTCCTTTCCTCGAATCTCGGTTGCTTTCTTTTTTGCTTGTTCAAGAAGCTCATTCATTTCCACATCAAGTTCCGTCAATCTTCTGTCAAGTTGTATCTTTCTTTTTGAAAGCCGCATTCTTTCTTTAACAAGATGATCTCGCTCATTGCGAGCCATATTTAACTCGAGGATTGCTGTTGTGGGAAGTTGAGGCTTCGCACTTCTGCGCGTCCGGGGAATGGTTCGAAGATCGTGGAGATTGGCTATTTCGCCTAAACTTTTTATTGTTTTCATAATAATTGATTAGGTACGGTTGTTTGTTTCAAAAGATAATTTTTAAGTGAAAATGACCTTTTGCATTTTTTCGTAACAAGTTCATCAACCAACTGTTTCACTTTTTCATGATTATTTTTCGTTCCAAGTCGCGAGGTTTCTGAAGAAAGAATGTCTCTGCAGATGCGGCGAAAAACCGCATTATCGTTTGCTACTTTGACTCCTTGGTGAGTTTTGCACGATCGCGCAATCATCACCGCCCCTCGAACTGTGGGAGCAAATTCGTACTCGCCAGAATCCCTTAATCCACGAACGATATCAACGATAATCGCGGCTTCTTCTCGAGAGAGACCAGACTTTGCTTGGCATATTGCAATCTCAGTCGGACGATCCATATAATTCAAATCAATGGTTATCATGCGGTCGCGCAGAGCGTCTTGGGCTTTGTGCACGCCAGCGTATTCTTCAGGATTTGAAGTAAAAATCGCAGTGAAATCAGGATGCACTTTCAAATAAGCCTCATCTCCGTCTCGATTTGCAGGCAAATCCATTATTTTCTCCTGCAAAACAGACAATAAAACATTATTTGCTTCTGGACGGGAACGGGTGAACTCGTCATAAACAAGCGTATACCCATTTTTGCAGGCGATGGTCAAACGGTTGTCTGCCCAATGCTTGCTCATATCTTCTTCTGTTTTCATAACACGCGAGATAAAATTATCCACTAATCTTCGATAGCGATAGCCATGTTCGCCTCCGACTAAATCAGAAGTCCCCAATTGATCATCGCCATGCAGTAAAACCATCGGTCTGCCGATTTTGCCTGCAACATGCATCGCAAGCGTGGTCTTGCCGGTGCCTGATATCCCGCGAAGATGCACGGGGAACCCGGCTTTAATATAATTCAAAATTCTTTGAGTAATTTCCTTAATATACGGCGTTTCCACAAAGCCGGCTAATGGCCGCGGTTCTATAGTGAATGCTTCTTCGTCTGAAGATAAATAATTAGACATAATTTTTAGTTGACACCATTAAAATGCTTCGATGTAGTTAAAAAAAACCTAAAAACTCGAGTCTATTTTTCAAATGAGCGAGCGAGATGAAAGTACCATTTCATTTTCGATCCGCCATCCGCCAACTGGCGGAGGCTGAGTAGAAAATACAGATTACTACTTTATTTTATTCCTCTGACTTATGTTTTTTTGATTTTTTACGCCCCTCTGAAAGAGACGCCCAATGCTTTTGCGCGCCCATTCGCGAATGATGATAACGCGACACCATGTCTTTCGTGTCCTTTTGAACTTTGGAAACATCGGTTTTTATATCTTTCAAATCTTTCTGAATGTCTCCGATCATGCTTTTAAATTCCGTCTTGCGTTCGTGCTCGGCTTTCTTAAGTTCTTCGCGCAATACCCCAGCCTGTTCTTTATTATCTTTGGCGATAGTGGCAAGGAGCGCTTTGGCGTCTTTAACAATAGTCTTGCCGGCGTGACGCGCGCTCTTTGAATCTTTTTTCACATCTTCAAGACTTGTGTGCACCGTTTTCATAGTTGCCTCAAAATCTTTCTCTCTGTTTTCGTCTGAAGATTTAAGAAAGGACTTTACGTCTTTTGCCAATTCTTTAATTTCCTGCGCTCGCTCTTCACTTGCTTTGGCAAAATCTTTCAACATACTTTTTGCGTCTCCGATGATATGGCGCGTGTCTTTTCTAATGTCGTCTAACGCTTGCGCGCGCGCGTCGCGGGACGCCTGAATGTCGTCTACTAACGATTTCATTTCTGTTGCTAATGCCATATATTTATTTTAATTACAGTCCTACCTACGTATGATTTTATTTGAGATCGACCTTTTTATATTTTGTAAATTCATTTTTCTTCGCTCTTTCCTAATTCATACGCACTGATACAGGGAAGTCCTGTTTCACTATTCAATGCTTCTTCGTTTTCTTTTTCGCATCCTTCGCCGCGAACTCTATTCAACGTTCTCACTCTTCCCTTTCCGCCGCACACTGAACACGTGAGTCGATGGTGACGATATACTCCTGTTCCAAGACAACTCGCGCATTTTTCATTCGGTTCGGGAACATATACTTTTCCTCTTCCTTTGCACGCTTGGCATTGTGAAAGTTTTGAGGGAATACCAAATCTATCAAAGCCAGCGCCTCTGCAAAACGCGCACCGTATCAGCGAATCATTCTCTGAAACTTTTGCCTGTCCCGCAAGAAGCTTGCTTTCCTTCGAGGCTTTTGACTGTTGTTTTTGTTTTTTATTTATTGTCGTCATTATTTTTTATATCCTCTAACCCCCTCATTTCCTCATCCTCTAACTCTAATTTCCTATGTATAGAGGCATCGTCGCCTGTCCCATAGAAAGCTTGCTTTTCTTCTATCTCCGAATTCCCTTGATTTGCCACATTAAGAGTTACCGAATTTCTAATAGAATGCGCTGACGACTTTTCTCTATGAAAAAGATTGAGTATTTCATGCCACGCTGTTGCCACGGATTGTCTTTCTTTTTTAAAATTATCCAGCATAGTATGAACTTCCGCACGCATTTCCTGCAGTTGGCCAGCAACGGATTCGCCAGTTTGTCTCACTCTTTTTTCCTGTTCCTGCCTGATATCAATCATCATTTTTTTAAAATCTTTAATTCGTACCTCTTCGCCTTTCGTTAGAAGATTTTTTAATTTTTCCGCCACCATTTCTTCTTCCGCGCGAAAAATTTCAAGCATTGTTCGCACCTCTTTTTCCCGTTCATTCTGCCGAGCAACAATATCGGACATCAGACGATCAAAATCTTTTTTCCTCAATGATTCGCATTTTGCTAAAACCTCCTGCAGTTCTCCTGCCATAGTTTCTCTTTTTTCTTTAAAATCATTCATCATCTTATGAGTGTCTTCGATGATCCCTCCAACTACTTTTACCCGTGTCTCGTAAGACGCGATGATGTCGTCTGCTATATCTTTCAGATTCCTTTTTCCATCTAATACCTCTTCTGCTTTATGTGCTAACTCAACATCCGCTTGTTCTATAACGGGTTCTTCTTGTTCCATTAGAAACGGAACGCGCTCTAACATAGCTTGCGAGACAACTGTTTTCTCAAAACGAGAATCTGTTTTTTCTTCTTTTTTATTGTCTTCCATGTTTTTTAGATTAGAAATGAAAGACGTTTTGCCACGATTTTTTCTGCGCCTGAAATTTTTCTAATTTTTGGACTGACTGCGCAATATAGCTTGCCCCATACATCGCATTGCTTTGCAATGTATCCTTTTTATATTCCGCAGTTTTCAATCTTCCTTTGCGTTCAAAAATATTTTTAATTTTTTCTATCAAGGTCATATATATATTATGACTCTAATCTTGCTTCACAGCGGAATAACAAAAATAAAGCGGTTGAGGCGAGATTAAAATCAAAATCAATTTCTGTATTAAAAGGCATGCTTTTGATTCTGTCCTGACGGACCACAGAAGGACATAAAATTATATACATGTCAAAATTTAAGTACTTCTGCTAATCTACAGGATGCCTTCATAATACCGATACTCCTTAACTATGCGGCAGTGGCGGTAAGGCCAATCGCCTCTGCGTACTTGAGGTAGGTCTCGACTGATGCGATGATAATGCGCGCTTCAATCGCAAGAAGCTCGATTCCAACGAGCGATATTCTTGCCCACGCGTCAATCACCACGCCTTTATCAAGTACTCGGTCGATCACTTCCACTAAACTGGAGCTTGCCATTGTTTTTTCTACAGCCATATTCGTGTTTATTTGTTAAAACGAAATAATTTTCAGTTACTCGACCTTTATTTCTATATAGGATAGAATTACATAACATAGCTGGGTACATCTCATAAGTCTACTTTCCAGGTATCCCTATCTTTATATTTTTTGACAAGGATAACAGAATATCAATCATGTTAAGGCGATTTCGCGAACACTTAACATGGCGAAATCATGACATCCTGCTTCATTTCAAATCACGGCGCAACTGACTCAACAGGAAAACTATGATTTGAAACACCTCCCGAAAAGCAGATTTATACTATGCACTGAATTTATTAGACACTTAGACATATTGAATTACGAAATTCCGTCGAGGCGCGCGTCTTTTTGAACCATTGCGAGCGCGGCTGGCGCGAGCACGAGGAATTTTTCAGCAGAAAAATATCCGTGTTCAAAAAGACGCGCGCCGAGAGAAGGAATTTCGTAATTCAATGTTAGACAACAAAAAACCACCCTCATTCGCCAGTTTGCGCAACCCGAATAAGGATGGTTTTTTGTCACCAAACTTTCCGCTACTATAAGTAGTGGTAGTACGCAAACTGGTTATAAAACTTTCATTTTCTAAACAACAAAAATTCGCTGTAAAAAAATTTACAGCGAATTCTCTATTCTCTGCATTAAATTGAAAAACGCTAAAATCGAAATCCTGATCTTTTTGAACAGGCCAAAGCTCTCTCTCTCTCTCTCTCTCTCTCTCGAACTAATCCATTTTTTGGCTCCTCAAATTTTTTATTTTTCTGATTCATAGTGTATAAAATTTTTTTTCACGCCGAATGGTAAAAATTCGATTACCTTATTTATTATTTATAAGTGATAACAAAGTATCTGTCAACAAAAAGTTTTCCACAGTCTCTGCGCAAAAATTTCTTTTTCGTTTCCCGCAATGTCATCTGATACTATAATAACTGGCATCGTAATTTTATTAGATTTTTCTTGCTTTTCATATATATGACATAAATGTATCAGATATGAAATACGAAGTCAAGAGCCGACAAACAATTGCTCACAAAATAATTTTACTAATCTGACATAATCTGATATACCTTGAATTACGAAATGTCATCGCGAGCGAGCCTCGAGGCGAGCGTGGCGATCTCATCGCTTCGCAAATGTGCGGGATTGCCGCGTCTCTCACTCCGTTCGCTCCTCGCAATGACGGTTATTCGGGAGTTTCGTAATTCAAAAAATCTAACATAATCCGATAGAGTTGACTGTATCAGATTAGTCGAATCGTTAACCCTAACTCTTTTTTTTCAAATCTTCTATTTCTTTTTTTAGTTCAGCCATCTTCAACTCACGGCCAACCATGAGTTTATTTGTTTTTTCTATTTCTTCCAATTGTTCCGTTAACGCGCGAGTTTTTTCTTGCACTTTTTTATCAAGGCCGATATATAATTCCTGTAATTGACTTGCCATACTATTAAATGAATTCGCCAGAACGCCAACCTCATCATGAGTGCGGACCTCGATCCGTTGCGATAAATCTCCTCCAGCGATCCGTTGAACGCTCTTCGTCAAAACGCCAATCGGCTCCGCGGCAAAACGATTTATAAAATAAAGAATAAAAATAATACTCATCAACGAAAGAGCGCCAAAAAAAATAATCGTTGAAAACGCTAATCGTTGCGCCGCCGCGAACGCGGTTTCAACAGGCGTTTGGAGAACCAACAGCCAATTATTTCCGTGATAATTAAAATAGCCTCCTTCAACAGCGTACGAAGTCACCGTATCGCGCGCCGCCTCAAAATCAGGCGCTATCGTAACACCGCGCATCGTCGTAATCATCGAAGCAAGTTGCGGATTGTCGTTATAATTTTTATTTAAAATCATTTTTCGTTTCTGAAAATCATTAATGCCGATGACCGCTCCAGCGTTGTTAAATAAATAGGCGGTTGAATCGCGAAGAGCGTACAATAACTCCAATGCGACCGGCCATGCAAAACGCGCTTCAATCGCTCCGATGATCGCGCCGCCGACCGTTTCGGCGCGTATCGGCGCCATAAAAATAATAATCGGTTTTTCATTTTCAATGTCTTCCGCGATCACGACATCCGAATAAACGGCCGATCCGCTTAATGCCTGCGTCAGCAATGAATAATAAATATCGTATGACTGAATCGCGCTTCCTACGCGATCATCGTTCGTGGAAATAACTCGCGCGCCATCAGTAGTAAAGACCGATAGATCAAGCCATTCGCCGCTCAGCGCCTGCATTTCTTTCAACTGACGCGTTGCACGATAGCGCGCAAATTCATAATACGAAGCGTCTGACAATAAAACATCTTGCATAATTCTTTGTGTCGCAAGGTTCTGCACATCGCTCTGCCGTTCGTAAAGTAAACGATCAAGAGCATCAATTGTCGTTTGCGTAAGCGCAAGCTGGCGTTCGCTAATTGATTTTTTAAGCGCGTTGCGCACTGAAGAATAAATCAATATTCCTGAAAGCGTTAATGATACACACGAAGAAACGACGATTATCAAACTAATTTTTGGAGCAAGCTTCATAGGGTAGGAGATTAGGTTTTAGGGGATTAGGAATAATATGAAAAATCAAAATGTAAAAATCAAAATGACAATGTAAAATGCAAAATCAAGAGATTATAAATACGAAATTCGAA
>CAZVCF010000021.1:0-7220 GCA_964626355.1 uncultured Gammaproteobacteria bacterium | reverse complement strand
ACGAAATTCGAAACAAATCCAAATGACAGAAACTCAAAATTCAAAACAAGAATAAACGCAAACCGTTTCGATCATTCGGATTTTGAATTTAGATATTGTTTCGGATTTCGTGCTTCGGATTTTTATTATGTTGTATTATTTGAAAATTGATTCATCGTAAAAACTGCGGTGTGTAAACTTCTGTCACATCAAATGTCGGCGGCAGAAGACCGGCGAGCTTCATCACTTCGTATGCTCGATTCCACAAAACGAATCGCATACTGCCTATCTGCTCGCCTCCCGTCGGTTTAATAAAACTGATACTTTGTTCCAAAATATATCGTTCGTAATCAGGATCTTTATAACGATCATTTTCGTATGCACCGGTCGCCGCAAGCGCTTCGTCGGTGTTTTCAATCGCGTCTCGCCAGCCGCGCATGGTTGCCCGCACAAAACGATCGACGATATCCGGCGATTTTCCAATCAAACGAGATGACGCGACAATGATATCGCCATATGTTTCAAATCCGAATTGTTCTGGCAGAAGAACCGTGTACGCGATTCCTTCTTTATCAAAAAGATACGGATGATCAACGCGTGAAATCGTGATTACATCAACATTCTTTTTTGTCAATTCTTCAATCGGATCAAATCCTCCGTTGATAAATTGCGCCGCATCGATCGTAACGCCGTATAAACGGATAAGCGCGCTATAGAGCGCGACTGCATGGCTTGCTCCGCCCAAACTCCCTAATTTTTTTTGAAAAAATTGCGCCGGGGAAACGATTGAGGTATCTTTTAAACTGGCGAATGCCCATGGCGACGTCTGATAAATTGCCGCAACTGCCTTGAGATCTTTTTTATTCGCAACGGCGAGCAATAATTCTAATGGATTCATAATCCGTATCGTCGCGTTATCGCTCTGTTGAGATTCCTCTTGGCCAGTAACCGACGCATATTCTTTGAAAATCACTTCCAGTCCTTCGTCGCGATAATACCCTTTCTTGTTCGCAAGATACATCCCGGCAAACTGCGCGTTATGCAGCCAATTCAGACGCACGGTAACGGTAATGAGCGATTTTTCCTTTTTACTATTATTATTTTGTTTCACCGTCCAATAATATCCGCTTCCGCCGACAATAGAGAGGAGTAGAAAAATAAAAAGTGTCATGGATTTTTTATTCTGCATCTTGAAAAACAATAAAAATAACACTACTATTATAGCAGTGTTATCTCACACATACACTATTATTCCACCCCTTAAAAATGTAAAATGTAAAAATCACCCCGCATTCGCGGGGTGCCCCGCGGATGCGGGGCAAAATTCTAACTTCTAAATTGATTTTACTAAATTAAAAATGCAAAATTATTTTTGCCTTTGAGGGTCAAGACATTTAAACAAAAATAGTGGATGTCCTCTATAAAGACATTTTTTAAATTTTACATTTGTTTCTAATCTCCTAAAAGCTAATCTCCTAATAACCTATTCTCGCGGGATTCGTATAATGGTATTATGTCACCCTTCCAAGGTGAAGACGCCGGTTCGATTCCGGTATCCCGCTCCAAGATTAGACTTTCAGATTTTTGATAAAGTGAGTTCGAGCGGAGTCATAAAGATACTCCATCCTTCGCGTTAGTAAACGCTACGGATGGCTTCATCACAATAAAAAACATAGGTTCTGCGCATATACAGAAAAAAATTTGTTTGAATAAAACTTGCACGAAAATATTTTTTGATTATCATCATTCCATGAGTCTAAAGAAGCTAAATCAAAAATATGATTAAAAAAATATCGAAACCAAAAAAACAGAGTAGAAAGAGAGCGGTCGGAAAAAAAATAATCAAAAAAACCGAGAAGAAAATCAGAAAGAAAAAACAACTAAACGCTCTCCAAATTATAAGAGCGGAAAAAAATCCTATTATTTCGCCGAAACCTGAAAATAATTGGGAGGCATGGCAAACATTCAATCCAGGAGTCATTTTACTCAACGACAAAATAAATTTTTTATATCGCGCTATTGGCAAAGATGCCGTTTCGCGGTTAGGATACGCCTCTTCAAACGACGGCTTTACTATTGAAGAGCGGTTGCCCTATCCGGTCTACGAACACAAAATGGAAGAACGAGTATTTAATATCTATTCTTATTTTTCAGGAGGCAGTTGGGGCGGAGCGGAAGACCCTCGCCCCGTTCGTGTAGATAAAGAAGATACACTCTATATGACCTATATCGTCTGCGACGAAGGATTGAGAGTGGCGCTTACTTCCATAAAAATTGACGACTTTTTAAATAAAAAATGGCGATGGCAGTCGCCTCAACTGATTTCACCACCTCATGCAATTAATAAAAATTGGGTTATTTTTCCAGAAAAAATAAATGGGAAATACGCCATTCTTTTGAGTATTGTTCCTGAAATAGAAATCGCCTATTGCGACAGTTTAGATTTTGACGGAACGCGTTTTATTCACAGCGATAGAGAATTCGGGCCGATAAAAAATCCTTCGCGTAACTGCTGGGACAAATGGATTCGGGGCGTTGGAACAGTGCCTCTGCGCACACCCTATGGCTGGCTGGTACTCTATCACGCTATGGATAGTGACTGGTCAAAGTATAAAGTTGGCGCAATGCTTCTTGATCTTCACGACCCGACGAAAATACTCGCGCGCTCGCCAGAACCGATTTTGGAGCCAACCGAAATATATGAAAACAACGGCTTTAAATCAGGCGTGGTTTATGCTTCCGGAGTCGTAATTAAAGATGAAAAAATTCTCATCTATTACGGAGCCGCGGACAGTTATGTGGGTGTGGCTTATGCTGATGCTAAAAAATTCTTGGAAGCATTACGTAAAGGGGTCAAACCTCAACTCGAACGAAAAACCTTAAAGAAAAAATAGTATGATCATTGAACGTTGCGAAAAAAACCCGATATTAAAACCAAATCGCGACCAATCGTGGGAGGCAGAGGCGGTTTTTAACGGATGCCCGACAAAAAAAGGTAGAAAAATTTATCTTCTGTATCGGGCTCTTTCCTTGCCTCACTATCATACGTTGGCGCAAACAAAATTGATGGTTTCAGATATCGGTATCGCGCAAAGCCGCGATGGCATCCAGTTTGAAAATCGCAGGAGGTTTATTGTCTCTGAAGAACCATGGGAAAAATTCGGTTGCGAAGATCCACGAGTAACGAAGCTTAATAACAAATACTATATTTTTTATACCGCGCTTTCCGCGTATCCTTTCAGGGCAGAAGGCATTAAGGTAGGGCTCGCCATAAGCAAAAATTTAAAAACGATCGATGAAAAACATTTAGTCACTCCTTTCAACGCCAAGGGAATGACTCTTTTTCCGGAAAAAATAAATGGAAAAATATGGACGCTGTTCACCATTCACACCGATCAGCCGCCGGCGAAAATGTGCCTTGCCTCTTTCGATAAAGAAGAGGATATCTGGTCCGAAAACTATTGGCAGGAGTGGTATAAAAATTTTTCCGCCTCTGGCGGAGAAAAGTATTCTCTATCTCTACAGCGAAAGCCGGATGACCATATTGAAGTCGGCGCTCCGCCGATAAAGACAAAACGCGGCTGGCTTATTATCTACGCGTACATCAGAAATTATTTTTCTCATCAAAGTTCTTTTACGGTTGAAGTTGCGCTTCTTGATTTACAAAATCCTCACCAGATTATCGCGCGAACCGAAGCTCCAATTTTAATGCCGGAAGAATCGTACGAAAAAATCGGTCTTGCGCCGAATGTTGTTTTCCCTTCTGGCGCGCTCATCGAAAAAAATTTAATTCATCTTTATTACGGCGCGACAGACACCACCTGCTGTTTGGCTTTTATCGGACTTTCTTCATTGCTCGACCAAATGGTAGAAAAAAACAAAAGAACCGTAAAACTAAAACGCGCAAAAGAAAATCCAATTATCGTTCCTGATAAAAAAAATGTATGGGAAAATAAAGCAACATTTAACCCTGCGGCAATCTATCTTCAAAACAAAGTACATATTGTGTACAGAGCAATGTCAGAAGATAACACATCTGTTTTCGGTTATGCCACGAGTCAAGACGGTATCCATATCGATTATCGTTCGGCAGAGCCTATCTATATCCCAAAAGAATCATTTGAACAAAAACTCACGCCAGGAGGAAATTCCGGCGCGGAAGATCCGCGTCTCACCATAATCGGCGATAGAATGTATATGTGTTACGCGGCCTTTGACGGAAAAAATCCTCCGCGAGTTGCGCTCACGCATATTGCGATAAAAAATTTTCTGGCTAAACAATGGATTTGGGCAAAACCGGTGCTTATCTCGCCTCCGGATATGGACGACAAAGATGCCTTTGTTTTCCCTGAAAAAATTAAAGGGAAATACATGATTGTTCATCGCGGCGGAGACGATATTGATTTGGGATTTACGCCAACTTTAGATTTTAAGGGTGATGCGTGGATTGAAGAATATCGATGGATAGCCCCCAGAAAATGGTGGTGGGACAGTAAAAAGGTTGGGGCGGCCGCTCCTCCTCTTAAAACTTCTGACGGCTGGGTTATGCTCTATCATGGAATTTCTGAAGATAACGTTTACCGAATTGGCGCTGTGCTCTTGGACTTGAAAAATCCCGTTACAATTATCGGCCGCACCGATAATCCTATTTTTGAACCAGAAACTTCTTATGAAAAAGAAGGTCAGATGCAGAATGTTGTCTTTCCTTGCGGCAATGTGCTTTTGGGGAAAAGACTCTTTATGTATTACGGCGGAGCTGATAAAATCGTAGGGGTAGCAACAATAGAAATGGCAAAATTAATACGAGTTCTTAAATTATGTAAGTGCTAAAATGTATGCAAGATAAACAACAAAAACCGATCGTTGTTGCCGTAAGTGGAGGATTCGACCCTCTCCACCATGGTCATGTACGGATGTTTCAAGAGGCAAAGAAGCTCGGCGATGAGCTCGTTATTATTTTAAATAATGATAATTGGCTTGTGGCAAAAAAGGGGTACGCGTTTATGCCGCAGGAAGAAAGAAAAAAAATTTTAGAAGCGATCGGTTGTGTCGATAAAGTATTCCTCACAACACATTCAAAAAATTCTAATGACATGAGCGTTTGCCAAGAATTAATGAAGATAAAGCCTCATATTTTTGCCAACGGTGGCGATAGATATAAAAATAATATCCCTGAAGTGACGACCTGCGAAACAATCGGATGCAAGATGGTCTTCAATGTTGGAAAAGGCGGAAAAATTCAATCAAGTTCTTGGTTGCTTGAGCGATATCAAAAAAAATTAAAAATATAATGAAAATTCTTAAAAATATCACACGAAAACCGTGGGGCGCATTTTATGATTTAGCGGAGAAAAAACAAAGATGGCATCTTAAAATTCTTGTTATCAAAAAAGGCCAACGATTAAGTCTCCAAACGCATACTCACCGTAGCGAGTTGTGGATTGTTGCTGAAGGCAAAGCAAAAGTTCAAAAAGGCAACAAGGTTTTTATCGTAACCCCTCAAAAATCGATTTTCATTGAAAAAAAAGAAAAGCACCATATCGCTGCATTAACCGATGCGGTGATACTAGTAGAAATCTCATTTGGCAACCATAAAGAAAAAGATATTACGCGCTTTGCCGACGATTATGGACGATCATAAAAATGAGGATTCGAGCAGACTCATAAATATACTCCAAAATTAATTCAGAAAACTCTGCGCGTACGCGCAGAGTTTTTAACTATTTTAACATTAATTTTTAGTCGAATAAGGAATTTTCAGTAATGACGTCAACTACTTCCGCAACGGTTACTGGTTCTGTTCCTTGTTTATGCGCTTTGACGCTCGCGACCGCGTTTGCTAATTGCGTAGCGTCATGGAAATCTGCTCCAGCAACAAGAGATAATGTCATCGCGGCAATAATTGCGTCGCCGATTCCGACAACATCATGCATTTTCTCTGAAAGTATAGGAAAGGTCATTACCTGATCAGTATCTCCGTGATCTCCTCGCTCAATTAAAATCAATCCTTCTTCGGCCGCGTTAATCAACACTGCTTGTGTGCGCATACCGTGCAATAAATCTATGCCGGCGTTAACGAGCGCCTCGCGGCTATCATCAACTGGCCCAAAACATTTTTGTATCTCTCGAACGCTCGGATTAAACAACGTGAATCCGCTGAACGCGGTGAAATTTTTAAATTTTGGATCAATGGCAACAATTTTTTTCTTCTGATGATTGAGCGCGGCAAGCTGATTGATGAAATGCGCAGTTATCACCCCTTTATTGTAATCGGAGATTATAACACCATCTACTTCATCCCAAAATTCGGAAATTTTTTTAAACAATTGTTCTTGCGTTTCCTTCGAAATATCATCGCATTGCTCGCGATCGATACGAAGAAGAAGATGATCGTTAGAAACAATTCTATGTTTAACTGTTGTTATGCGCGATGGATCACCTATAATTCCTTTCTCTGTTATGTGTAAATCTCTTAACGCGTGAAAGACCGCATGGCGTTTCGTGTCATATCCAACAACACCGACTAACAACGGTTCCGCCCCAAGCGTTTTTACATTTTGCGCCGCATCTCCAGCGCCGCCTAAAAAAAATTCTTCTCGCTGAAATTTGACAATCAATGCAGGCGCCTCAGGAGCTACACCGACCGCCTTTCCTTCCGTGTTTTGATCGAGCATAACATCGCCGATGATCATTATTTTCTTATTCTTCCAATTTTCGCAAATCTCTAAAAGTCGTTCTCTCATTATTCTTTCCTCTCTTGTTCGAGTTACGATGAACCGTTTTTGTAAATTATTTCGTTCAGCGACTCGACTGTTTTATCTGTAAAAAGAAAGTCGATAAATTCTTTGACTGTTTTGGTCTCTACGAGCCCCACAAGGACCGTCGTAATACTCTTTTCTTCCTGTATACTCTTAACGGTTAAAAACTGACTAATAATCTCCATTGGAGAAGTATAAACATTGAATTTCGTAACCTCACTCCATAATTCTTTCCAAAGCGCATCAACCTCCTGAGATGAATGAGCCCGTGACCATTTTCGCACCGCATATTCAAATTCCTTTTCAGTCTTCGTTTTATTCCCTGTTATTCCTAACATTATTTTTCCCTTTCATATTTATTATTTGTATCAAACTAAAATTCAGTATAACAGGAAAATATTTGCCGTCAACTTCCGCTCTCTTCTCTTCCTTCTCAGCGACATAAAGTTCTCTTGAACTATTTTGTGAAAACTTTCGAAATAA
>CAZVCF010000020.1:0-17436 GCA_964626355.1 uncultured Gammaproteobacteria bacterium | reverse complement strand
TGGTTTCATGATATTTTTTATGATACGTGGCCTACGGGAAATAATGAAAATATGAGCGCGGAATACGCGGTTATGCAAGGAAAAGTGATGGGACTTGGAGAAAACTTTTTACAACGGGTAAAAGAATATATTCTTTATACGACCCATAAAAAGGAGTGTATTCATAATCACGATGCGCAGTTCGTCGTTGATATCGATCTTTCGATTTTAGGCAGACCGTTTGAAGAATTTAATACATACGAAACACAAATAAGGGAAGAATATAAGTGGTTTGTAAAGACAGGCGTTTTTAATAAAAAGAGGGCAGAAATCCTTAAAAAATTTTTATATCGATCGACAATTTATCAAACAGATTATTTTAAGGCAAAATACGAAACACAGGCGCGACGAAATCTTAGATATTCCATCGCGACGCTCTTAACGGAGAAATGAAGCTCTTCGCGGCAAAGCCGCGAGGTATCTGCGGAATTCTCCGAAGCCTTTAGCTATACTTCGCCAAGAGACTACGAATGGCTCTCCGCGCCTTGCCTACTCCGCCGAAATAGCCACTCCGGCTACGAAGGCTGGACATTCTTGTAGCAAACTACGAGGTTATTCGGCGAAGGAGAATGAAAGTGTTCGGGGACTCTTCCAATTGGAATAGGATTCGCGACTCCAAATCGCGGGAATGGCGGTTCAAATCCGTCGTCCTCGGCAAAACAAAAAAGGCTTCGCTATTCAGCATTCAGCGGAGCCTTTGTAAATGCAAAATGCAAAAATCAAAATGCAAAATGATCCATCCTCCGTAGCAGTAGCAAATGTGCCATACTATATAATTTTTTTCAGAAAAAATGCACGTTAAATAAGATTGTTTATTACATGAAACTACTGCTACTGCGGAGGACGGGCAATTCAAAATTTAAAAATTAAAGAAAATGAGAAAACTTTTGACTTTTGACTTACATCGAAGTATTTTTTCTGAATTTTGGATTTTTGTCATTAGGATTTGTTTCGGATTTCGAATTTCGTGCTTCGGATTTTTATTTTTCTATTTGATATTCTTTTAATATGGTATGTACGATTTCAGCCTTTACAAGCGATGGATTACTATAAAGAATTGCATGTAAGCCGACTTTTTTTGCGCTTTCGATATTTTCAGGGAGATCGTCTATAAATATCGCTTCGTGCGGCTGAACGCCGAGCTCTTTCAGCGCGATTTCATAGATTTCTTTTTCCGGTTTGCGCGTGCGGTGATCGCATGAAAAAATTAATTTATCGAACAAATGAGGATGTTGTTTATAGAAAAATTGCGATGTCGGAATTTCCGCGTTTGAGAGCAGCCCTGTTTTATATCCCATGCCACGGAGCGATGCGACTGTTTCAAACATTTTTTTTCGCGGCGAATAGACGTGCCACAAAGCTTCATATAAAAGTGACGCAGAAGTGTTTATCGGCGTATTAATTTTTTCAGAAACGATTGCCCAAAATGCATTTTCGGCGATTGTTCCTGTATGGAAATCATTTTCATATTTTTTAAATAATTCAATCAATACTGTTTCGTCGATATTCAGTTTTTGCGCGAGATAGCGCACGACCGCGAGCGTCGGGCTGTCAATAAGCACGCCACCCCAATCAAAAATAACGGTTTTGATCATCTATCTACCTTTGTAATATGTTTATTTAAAAGGACTGATTTAATCATACCTCATTGACAAAATATGGCAATTATGATATATTAAACAGTATGGTGTTTCATCGGCTGGCACGCATATTATCACTACGAATGAATGGACATGGCAACAGTGCGATACAGAAATAGGCGAAAGCGCTTCGCCAGCATGGCATGTCCTTCCTTCGCATTGTCGTTTTAAAAAAGCAATGCGCGACTTTATGGATTCATTAAGAAACAACCTCGATTTTATCGAGAAAATGTACACGATGGAATACCTCACGGTCAATCCATCAGAATAGACATTTGGCCAGGAAGTGAAAATTCGAGATGTTTTCGATTTTTTTGTTTCTATATCATTCTATAACATACACTCGTATATTTTCTGTTGTTATACACTATTACCGTAGAGGGAGACGTAAGAAACTCGAATTTCTACTTCCTGGTTGACAAATCATAAAATTACACTATCATTATACTTAGTTCGTTATAGAATATAATTGAACTGTAGACAAAAGGAGAATATACTATGGCACTCATAGGACCACTTAATCATCAGAAAAAGAAAAGTTATGACGAAGATGATGATAATGTAATCCACGATCCGTACGACGAAGATAAAGACGGAAAAGACAAAGACGAAGAAGAAGTAGTAGATACAGAGGACGATAAAGGCTGTTGCTGTAATGACTGCGATTGCCATGACGACTAATAAAGACGATAACGATATCGCGTTTCTCGCGGCGATAACGGGCGTAGCGATTGGATTACTATTTGCTGTTATTTTTGTAAATTTCGGGGAAAATAAAAAGGATTATTACGATCCTCATTACGATAGAAGCGGTGGCATATTCCCAAATGATTTTTTTGACGCGAGCGATTCAGATGGAGGAGATTCCGATTAACGTACCATAAACCTTCAACAAACAAGGAGAATATATGTCTTCACAAAAATTTCCAGAAAAGTTTCCAGACGATAAAAAACGTCGGCAACAGGAAGATAATGATGCATTTGATGACGGCATACTTGACGATGAAGAATTACGTTTTGCTCCCGATGATTTCAATGACGAAGACGAGGATTTTGATTAAATAATAAAAATATAAGCCTTAATTTCATTGCGAAATTAAGGCCTTGACTTTTTTTGCAAAATAGGGTATTATTATCTCATAATAAATGTTCAATAAAATTAACATTAATAACTAACGAAAGGAGCGTGAGTACAATGTGTGATTATGATACAGACGATTGGATTAATCAGATACGACACACTTTCATTGTTCCGTCGGAAGATGACGGGAAATGGAAAGAGAGAATCGATATTTTCGGCGACTGGAATATAAATTATTCCGTGTTGTTCGCGCCGGAATTGAGAAGGGAAAAATATCGCGAACAGCTTATCGCCGCGCTACAATCAAAAGGATTCACGTATATGTCTTCCTTTGGGCTTGCGGTGATCAAAGCAATATCGTTTGAAAATATTTTTGACCATATCGCCTATATACGGGCATACAAAAGAACATATTATATAGGATTATTAGAAGATAGTGTCCATTGTGATAGTTATAAGTTTTTTTCATTTGTTGAAGCGGAAAGCAACGATGAAGCTCTAAGATTGAAGGAAAAATATCCTATAAAAAAAGACTATATGCATATCGAAGAATTTATCGATATGTTGCAGGAAGAGGGATTTGTAGAATTAAAAATCACAACATAAGAGAAGGGAGGAATATATACATTCCTCCCTTTACTTTTTAAGATATTATTTTTTTTGAGCGTGCAGCTCGTATTTAAGAATAAGATCAAACGCTTCACTCTCGAAAAATTGAAGTAATATATATACATTAGGTATTACGCAATGTCCGCCAATCGGTCCATCTGGTGGCGTGAGCACTGGTCGAATTACATTTTTTTTGCCGAGTTTTTCGTATCCTTCGTTGTAGGTCGTATTAAAATCGGTTGCAACCGTATTGAAATCAACACCGAACTGTTCGCATATTTTTTTCATTTCGCCGTGCCATGCGATGCATAAGCCGTAATAGGTTGTGTCTAAAAGTTTCGCGAGTTCAGTTGCCGCGGCCGGATAGACAATTTTGGTTTTAATACCAAGCGATTCAAGATGTTCTTGAACTTTAAGAGCCCCAAACTCATCTTCCGCGCCAATGTATTTGACGAATGTTTGTATCCCTTCGAAAAGATAAGGATGCACGCCGCGAATAGGAGAATGGACTACAGAATTTAATTCAGACGGCAGTGAGTCAATAATTTTTTTTGTTGTTCCCGGAGCGACGGTCGAGTGAATGATTGTGGCAAAAAGAGGTTTGATTCTTTTTATTGCGCTGACCACTGTTTCGATAAACGCGTTGTTATACGGAATGCATATATGCAAAATTTCAACGCCTTCAAGTCCGTCATCGCGGTCAAGGTCTTTAATTTTTGGATTTTCATAGAATTGCGCGATTGCTTTGCCGACTTCGCCGTATCCTATGATACCGACGTTTTTTTGATATTTTTCTTTGTTTGACATACAAGTATGTGCCTTTCGATTATTTCAATGAAATGAACTAAAAAGAGTATAGCAAAAGATGAAATACTTGACCAGGTCAGTGAAAACCCGATATATTTACGCGTCTGCTGCGAATATACTCTGCACTCTATGGTAAACGAAAACAGTTGATTAAAAGAAAAGGTTGGCATAATAAAAACGCATCGGGTTTCTACTGCCTGGTTGACAAGTTGACAAAAATAGGTTATCTTATTTTTAGCGTTCTTTAAGTGAAAAAAGGGAAAGGAGCTTTAATGAAGAAAATCATTCTTGTTTTTTTATTGTGCGTCCTCTCGTTAAGAAAATCGCAGGCGCAGGATATTACGATCGAAGATGAAGAATTTCAGCCGAAGGGAAAGTTTCAATTTGGCGCGGCATTGCGTGTCCCCGGTGAAAACGATAATACCTATCAATTTCGAAGCGCGAATCTGAATAGTTATTTTGAGCCAAAATCGTATCTTAAGGTTCGTCTTGGATATGATTTGATAGAAGGAAAATTGAAATATGGTTACGCAAAGTATTCTAAAGAAAAATATGGCGGTGAATTTGCCGTGTTGGGCGGCGCGTTTTTGTCGCCTATTGCGTATATCTTTTCCGCGACGCGCGGCGCGTATGTGACGCAAGCGCCACGGATGCTCGATATGTTGAGCGTGTATACACAGGGCGTAAGCGCTCAATTTAAGAATGACCAATGGGCATTTCGTGTTGCGCATTTCAATCCGAATATTTTTTCGGCAGTGGTGAGTTATAAAGGCATTTCCATTTTTTTTGAGGAGCAAAAAGGTATCGGAGGATTTTTTGAAACGATGCGCGCGATTGCCGATGAGCCATTTATCAATTTTTCTATTGGATTTTTTCCGCGACAACTTTTTGTGCAGAATTATATACGGTTCGGGGAACAGATACGATTATATGGAAGGGTTGAGGTTGACGATCTTGTTTTGAGAACCGTTAAAGGAAGAACGGCGAGTTTTGATTTTGCAACGCCATCGTGGCTCGCGGGCGTCGCGTGGAAGTACAACGATAATTTTTTGCTGAAAGCGTATTATTCTACGGAACAGAAAGCAAGCGTTGATATCGTTTTCTTTTTTGACAAAGATATTGGTCTATAACGATAAGCGTTCAGGAATGACATAATAACGATAACCCTATAAGCCTTGATTTCATTACGAAATCAAGGCTGTTGACTTTTTTTGTGAAATATGGTATATTATATTTGTACGTTTAGAGAGCGTATTATAAGGAGAAGAACAATATAAGTTTCTTGATAATCAGAAGAAAGTTGAAAAGGAAATAAATCGTGTCGAAAGACATACAGAAGATAGATAATTAATTTTATAAAAAAAAGAAAAATCCCTACTTATTCAATAAGTAGGGATTTTTAATTTATATAAATAGAATTTTTCAGATATTTTTTTCGTAATGCATTTTTTTTGAGTTCAGAAGTATATCGGCGCCATGCTTCGTGAGCAGATCGGTAGTGGAAATTACTTTTTCGTCAGCGATATACTCTACTTCGATACCGCACTGTTGCATCAGATATTCGACTTGATATTTGTACGCGCTATCATCTTCGCTGACGATGCGAACGAATGACGGAAGAGAGCGTTTTATTGATGCGCCGAGGAACATATGAATGAGCAACTGCCACGATTGCACCGTCCATGGAGACGTCGGATTAATCGCTGTATTTGGCAGCGCCCACGCAGAGAAGGCTTCAATAATCGCATCGTATTGTTTTCGCGTAATATGTTCGATTAATTTTTCGTAGCTCACGAGAGCATTTTGCAGATCAGCACTATCGGTTTCTGGAGGATTTTTTTTCACAATAAAATTTTGCAACGTCTTGTTGAGGTTGTTGTTTTTTTGCTCGATGAGATGCGAATGTGGCGCGGAGGATATCGTATCGAAGAAAGTGCGCGCGTTGCGAGGGGAAGGAATAAAAGCGACAAGATCGAGATAGGGTATAGAAGTAAGATCAAGTAAGCGCGGGTGCGTATCGCATATATTTTTGAATTCTTCTATTGCTTGGACTGGTCTGCGGAACGGCTCTTTTCCTCCCAGCCCTTTCCACTTTTTCGCTTTAACCGTGCGAATCAGGTCGTCATCGTCCGTGAGCGTTACAACAAATAAATCGGAGCGGCGTTTTTTGGTGTGTTTACCAAGATAGTGTTTGACAACTTGAAGCGCGTAGGATGCGTGACCTGCGTGCACCAGATCATAACTTCCCGGAATATAAATAATCGTCTTCCCCTTTCGACGCTCGTTGTCAATACTTTTTTTCGCTTTAACAATATCGAGAGCGATTTTATCGCATATCGTTTTATTCTGGAGTTCGGGGATAATAAGACCGTATTCGTCAAGAAAAACCCCATTCTGTAGCACTTCTTGTATAAGCAAGCGTTGCTTCTCCTGTTCAGCGTTAGCAAACGGTTTCTTGGGCGATTCGATATTCGAGAGAATCGTATCAATTATGGTTGTTTGATTTTTTGTTGTTGGCATAGACCTTTACAATACCGTCTCTTTTTTGAGGCGGGAAAATTATTATACACGATAGCTATTTTTTGTCAAAGAATAAAAGAATAATTATAAATGAAGAAACAAATAAAAAATTAGCCCATCGCTTATATACAAGCGATGGGCTTTAGAGGGTGAACGACCGGGCTTGAACCGGCATTAGGGCTCTGAATCCGAACCACTATCAATTGAGCGAAGTGAATGCAGGCAAGATTCAAGGCGCGAGGAGCGAAGCGTATCAAGAGGAAAGATACGCGAGCGACGAGCAACAAAGAAGATTGCCTGAATTCGCTTCGCCCCGAAGGGGAAGTCAAAAAATGAATGCTTTCTGCGTTGCTCCTCCTCACGGTAACGCCCTGCTATTACCGCTTCGTCGCCCGGCCTTCGTAGCCGCCCTTCTTCGCCAGCCGTAGTAGTGCAAAATATTACATCCGAAAGGCTACGAAGGACGGGCAGCTACTTCGGCGGAGTAGGCTCGCGCCTTGAAATCATTCATTTTTTGACTTCTCAATTTGATGGTGGTTCGGATTCAGAGCCCGTGTGAGTCACAATCACGCGCTTTGCCATTAAGCTACGTCCACCGTTTTTATAATAACATACAATTTTATTGTGTCAATATAAGTCATCTATTTTTTTCGAAACCTGAATTTCTATGTTCTATTGACATTTTTATAAGGATGACCTATATTGTATATAGTTCCATATAATGAAAATAGTTCATTGATGGACAGAATAAAAGGAGTAATAAAATGGAAGAAGAAACCGCAAGAAATGTGATTATAACTTTTATTATAATCATCGCCGTAAGTCTTATAGGAGCCGCGATATTTTCTCACAATAAAGTAGAGGTTGAACAGTATAGATTTGAGACGGAAAATATTATCGTCCTTGATAAGGTGGACAACTTGAAATACTATAGTTATTCAACGAAAAGTATTGAGGACTTTATAAAACGCTCGTACACTGTGATAATCGCAGGGGCGCGAGAATCCGCAGGCGCTGCTTCTAATAATAGAGTGCTTGTGCTTATCGGTATTGATAGAGAAGGAAATGTTTATCGTCTTGAAAATGAATACGGCGATTCGTTTTTGCAAAAGATAGACGTGTCAAAACCGACGAAAAATAATATAGAGGTTAAAGTTGTCAAAGACACAGGGATGATCGGTGTAATAATTCTTGCAACCATATTCGCAGTTGTTATATTGATATTGATTGTTTTATTTATTTTTGGATAATTTGAGATTAAAATATCCCCCCGCATACGCAGGGGGATTGCATTTTTTATTATTTCGTTTAATATTATATTATTGAAAATTTTATTGTATTCCTAACCCCTCTAACCCAATGAGAGAGAAATATATTTTTACAACATCGGGTTAGCAGTGGGGACACTACTGTAGTAGTCGCCGAAGGCGACTGCATAATAGAGAAAAGGCGGTTGTAAAAATATATTTCTCTCTCAAAAACTAATCTCCTATTCCTATGATGGAACGCACACTTATTCTTATTAAACCAGACGCTTTGCAGAGAAATTTACTTGGCGAAATTGTAAGCCGTTTCGAAAAAAAAGGGTTAAAAATTATTGGTCTTAAGATGTTAAAACTTTCTGGCAGTTTACTTGAGGAGCATTACGCGCATCATAAAGACAAGCCATTTTTTAATGAATTGATTGAATTTATGCAAAGTTCGCCGGTTGTGGCAATGGCACTGGAAGGTTATGAGGCGATTGAGGCGGTGCGGATTATTGTCGGTCCGACGGTGGGACGCAAGGCTGACGCCGGAAGTATTCGCGGAGATTTCTCAATGAGCCATTCGCACAATATTGTTCATGCGTCTGATTCGCGTGAGAGCGCGGAAAAAGAAATTTGGCGTTTTTTTAATGAAGATGAAATTTTTGATTACATCAAAATTGACATCGCGGCAATTTACGCGAAAGACGAGTTGGTGTAATAAAAAAATAAAAAATTAAAAAGCAAAAAGAAAAAATAAAATTAGAACAATAAAAAATCCCTACTCTATAAATGAGCAGGAATTTTTGTAATTAAGTAATTTTTACAACTACGGTTGTTCTATGAATTATATACACTATCTACACGGCCGTTTCATATGTGTATATAAAGGTATTGGCGCATAAAGATAGAGTGAGATGGTTACAGAACTATTTTATCGCGAAATTTTAGTAATAAAAATCGTTCCTTTGCAACGCGTTGCAAAGGAACGATTTTTATTACTAATTGAATGCGAAACTATTAAGGAGAAACTATTTTTACCACAATTCTTTTTTCGGATGTTGGCGCGATTTCAAGCCACCACGGGAACGTGCGTGTTGTAATTGATTCGACGTCGTCAAATGATTTAATGTACGCTTCAATATCTTTTCGGTCTCTGTTAACGAAGTTAAGTGGGACGAATCGTTCGTCGGACGCGCTCAAGATGACATTTCCTTTTATAGAAAGTTCGAGTTCGGCGGTGGTCGTTGACGGAATATTTTTCAACTTATAACTAAAACTGTTCCGTTCAACTGATACAAGTGTTTTCGTCGCTTCGATTTTTTCATCGAGTTTTTGTTCCGCTTTCGCAAGGAGCGCCGTTTCATCAATCGGCACTGCTCGCACGCTCAATTTCATTTTTGCGGAGAACGCGCTCGCTTCGGTATTTGGCGCGACATCGGTTGTAAAGTCAACGACATCAGACTTGATTGCCAACGGCGTAGATTGATTTTTTAACTCTTTTTTAATTGCCTCAAGCGCGTCATACGATAAAGACGCGCGAAGCGTTTTTTTTGCTTGTTCAATGTCAGCTTCGGAAACGCCGCCGGTTTGTTTTGAGCCGCCTTGCATTGCCGCGTCCGATTCGGCGTAAATTTGTTTTTGCAGAATTTCGGAAAGACCCGGTATAGTGAATTTTGTCGGACCGATTTCATATTGTGGTCCTTTTTGATCTGCCTTGACCGATGCCTTCACACTTTTTTTTGAGGGAATTGTTGTTTTTTCTTGAATTCTGAAAAGCAGTCCTTCTGGCGAAAGCAAGCGTGTGTTTTTCACTAAAATTTGATTTTGGCGCGAATTATTAATAATTGAAACCTCGCCGTTCGCGAAATCATCGATTGAAATCACGTTAGATGGCGTGAATTTTTGTTCGCTCACTAACTCTTTTTCATAAAGCGTCGAAGCGGTTGTTTCTATATACGAAATTGTTTTTTCCGTCACTTTTGGCGTAATGATAATTTCCATGCGGTAGAACTGCAAACTTAATGTCCAAAACAATATCGCTAAGAGCGCGGTTGAGAGCGCGGTAAAAAGCAGAGCAAGTTTTTTATGAGGCTTAGGCATAAATAGGAGATTAGCTTTTAGGGAGTTAGGAGATTAGGAATAAATAACGAATAGTGAAGAGTGAGGAGAGTTATCAAGTTATAAAGTTATCAAGTTCATCAAGTGAAAATCCAAAACAAATCAAAAAATAAAAGGCAAAATGATTTATTGTTAAATTAACAAGTTAATTGATTAACGAGTTGATGACCAAAATTTTAAAATAATTCGCTAACTCGTTAATTATATAATAAATAATTTGTATTTTTTAACTTTTAGTTATTCACTATCTATAAGTATAGGCTATAAATCTTTCAAGTGAATAGATTGTGCACAATGCAATCGTTTTCCTAACTCCCTAATCTCCTAAAAGCTAACCTCCTATCTATATCAATGGTATTTCTGTTATTTTTTCAGCGACGATTTTTGGTATGCCATCCTTGTCGGATCGTCTGCCGATAACATGGATAATTTTATTTTCTTGCATGAGAGGACTTATCATCTGATAGAGCGACGAAAAGATAATTACCTCGATTGCTCCGGACGGGTCTTCGATAGTGACAAACGCCATCACCTCTTTCGCGTTTGTGATAATCCGTTTTATTTTTGCGATAAGTCCGACCGTGTTCGCTTCAAGACGTTTCGCTTCAATAATTTTTTTGATCGGTTGAGCGTTGAGCGCAATAATTTTTGGTTTAATCGCGTCAAGCGGATGCGCCGAAATAAAAATGCCGAGAAATTCTTTTTCCCATAATAACTTTTGCGTGAAATGCGCGGCAGGCGACGGTTCGAGATGAAACGATGTCTGAAAATCATCGCCGAAAAGCGATGATTGATTCGTGCGGTCGGTGTCAGAATCTTTTTTATTAAATTCAAGCATCGCGCTGACGTTCGCCAGAAGCATATTGCGTTCGCCGAAACGATCGAGCGCGCCGGCTTTAATAAGCGCGTCAAGCGATTTTTTATTGAGATCTTTCGTCTGAATTCGTTTCAAGAAATTTTCTATTGTTTCGAAAGGTCCGTTTGCGCGCCGTTCGGCGATAATCGCTTCAACAATTCCTTCTCCGACATTTTTGATCGCAAGAAGTCCGAAGCGGATTTTGTTTGTCGGAATTATTTGGTTGCCATTTCGTTCGAGCACCACAGTGAACGTCTTTAAGCTTTCGTTGATATCCGGCGGGAGAATCAAGAGCTCTAATTTCCGTGTTTCTTCAATTTCAATGGCAATACGATCAAGGTCATTGAGATCGGCTGTAAGTAACGCCGCCATAAATTCTTGCGGATAATGTGCTTTAAGGTATGCGGTGCGATAGGCGATGAATGCATAACACACCGCATGGCTTCGATTGAAACCGTAGCGATCAAACGGCTCAATGAGTTGCCAAAATTTTTCAGCAATATCTTTGCTTATATTGTTTTTGACGCATCCATTAATGATTCTCTCTTTTTGCTCTTGAAGCAGTTGCTTGATTTTTTTGCCGACCGCTTTGCGGAGAATATCCGCTTCAGAGAGCGTTAATCCGGCGAGCGCTTGTGCCGCGCCCATTAATTGTTCCTGATAGATCATAATCCCGTATGTATTTTTTAACACCGGTTCCAGCTTTGAATGAAGATAGGTGACAGGTTTTTTCCCCTGTTTTCGCGCGATATATTCAGGGATAAGTTCCATCGGACCTGGACGATAGAGCGCGACCATCGCGGTGATATCTTCGAGACTTGACGGTTTAAGCTCTTTGAGATGTCTGCGCATACCATCGCTTTCAAGTTGAAAAACACCGACGGTTTGCGCGCGCGCGACAAGACTAAATGTTTTTTTATCATCAAAATCAATTTTTTCAAATTCGATGGTTATGCCGCGATTATGGTTGATGAGTTTAATTGTTTCTTCAATCAAAGTGAGATTTTTAAGTCCGAGGAAATCAATTTTTAAAAGACCAAGCGCTTCGAGCGCGTGCATTTCGTATTGCGTAATGATATTTTGCGATCCTTCGTGAACATCATATTGGAGCGGCACGTCTTCAACAAGTTCTCGATTAGAGATAACAATGCCGCACGCGTGCGTGGATACATGGCGCACAACGCCTTCCAATTTTTTTGCCGCGTCAATAATACGCCGCGCATCCGCGTTCGTGCTGTAGAGCGAACGAAGATCAGGCACTGAGTCGAGCGCTTCTTCAAGCGTGGTGTGGAGCGGCATCGCGGGAATCAGTTTCGCGAGTTTGTCGCAGAACGAATACGGGATATCAAGAACGCGTCCGACATCGCGCACCGCGGCGCGCGCCGCCATTGTTCCGAATGTGTTGATGCGCGCCACATTGAGCGTTCCGTATTTTTGGCGCACATACTCAACTACTTCATCGCGTCGTGTGTCTGAAAAATCGAGATCAATATCAGGCATACTTATCCGTTCAGGGTTGAGGAATCGCTCGAAAAATAATTCGTAACGCAGAGGATCAACATCAGTAACGCCAAGAATGTACGAAACGATCGATCCGGCTGCGGAGCCTCTCCCCGGTCCAACCGCTATTTTTTGTTCTCGCGCCCAATTGACAAAATCCTGGACAAGCAAAAAGTACGAAGCGAATCCTGTTTTTTTGATTACACTCAATTCGTATTCAAGCCGCGCGTTTACTTTTTCGCTTACAACCGGAAAACGCGATCGCAGGCCTTGATCGCATAGTTTGGCGAGATAATCGAAAGCCGGTATTCCATCCGGCGTTGAAAAAGGTGGAAGTTTTGTTTTTCCTAATTCGATTTCAACCGAACAGAGATCGGCGATTGTTTGCGTCATATCGATTGCTTCCGGTGTTTCGGGGAGCTTCGCGCGCATCGATTGTTCGTTACATAAAGAGAAATTTTCTCCGAGCATTGAAAGGCGATCGGTTTCGTTTTTTTTCCGTTTTGTCTGAATACAGAGAAGAATATCCTGCGCGTCCGCGTCGTCAGCGTTGAGATAATGCGAATCTTTTGTTGCGACAAGCGGGATAGTATATTTTTTTGATAATTGAATGAGCGCCGCATTTACTTTTTTTTGTTCTTCAAGATGTTGGTGAGGCTGTATTTCAAGATAAAAATTTTTTTCGAAAATCGCGTGATATTCGCGCAGTATTTTTTCAGCTTCATCACGATTATTGTCGCGTATCGCGCGCGCGATTTCTCCATTAAGGCACCCCGAAAGGCAGATTAACCCTTCTGCGTATTTTTGCAGAGTTTCCTTATCAACGCGTGCGTGATAATAAAATCCTTCAAGATACGCCGTAGAGACCAGTTGCAAAAGATTTTTATATCCTGCGTTATTTTTTGCAAGGAGCGTGAGATGAAATGGTTTTGTATCTATTTTCGCGCGTTTATCTTTTAAGCCGAACGGGGCGATATACGTTTCAACACCGATAATCGGTTTAATGCCTTCTTTTTTCGCGATCTGATAAAATTCAATTGCGCCATACAGTCCGCCGTGATCTGTGATAGCGAGCGCGTTCATCCCGTGTTCTTTCACTTTTTTCACCATCGCGTCAATCTTCGACAGACCGTCGAGCAGACTATAGTGCGAATGGGTATGAAGATGGACGAAGGACATAGGAATAGGAAATTAGCTTCTTAGGAAATTAGCTTCTTAGGAAATTAGTGGATTAGGAATGAATGGAAAATGCAAAATGTAAAAATCAAAATGAAAAATAACAAATCAAAATTTAAAAATATCAAAAGCAGTATAATAATATTCTAACATTCTGCAGAATGTTAGAATATAAATAATTTTGCATTTTACACTGTCATTTTGCATTTTGATTTTTGATTTTTGCATTTCCGTTCATCTTCCAATCAGTTTAATGAGAACTTTGAGCGTTCGTAGAATGATAATAAAATCGAAAAAGATTGATTGATGTTTGAGATAATATAAATCATAATTTAATTTTTTTTCGCTGTCTTCAACTGTCGCCGTGTAACCGAGATTGATTTGCGCCCAACCGGTTAAACCAGGTTTGACGCTATGACGCAGATGATAATACGGTATGTGATTTTCTAATTGTTGCGTGAACACCGGCCGTTCGGGACGCGGCCCCACAAAACTCATATCGCCTTTAATGATATTGATGCATTGCGGAATTTCATCTAACCGCACGCGACGCGCGAACGCGCCGATCCACGTCACGCGCGGATCGTTCGGTTCTGCCCATTGAGGGCCGTGCGCTTCCGCGGAAGCCACCATAGTTCGCAATTTGTACATTATGAATTCTTTGCCTCCGTAACCGATTCGTTCCTGCGTGTAAAAGAGATTTCCGCGCGAGGTAAGTTTGACAAGAAGCGCGACACAAATAAGCAAGGGCACTGTTATGAGCAAAAGCGTGCACGCGGCGCAGAGATCAATCAATCTTTTGACAATACGATAGAGCGATGCGCGGGCAGTTCTGAAATTTGCGATAACCCATAGCGCGTCAATTGTCGCGGCAGGAATTTCCTGAAAATTTTCTTCGCAAAATGTCGCGATGTCATAGACGGGTATTGATTGATACAGGAGCGTATATAAGGTATCGGCCGTGGCGCGCAAGGTTGCTGAGTCAACAATCAAAAAAGGAACATCATTTTGATCGAGTGATACTTTCATTTCTTCTAAAGAAGAGAAAACAATAAGCGTTGAATGATCGTTATGATCGCGCAGATAGCGCGCGAACGAGTCGCTTGCCGTTTTATCAGAAGAGAGCATAAACAACGTTCGTTGTTTTTTGCGTGTTAGGACAAGATAGGAAATCGTTCGGAGGATACTGATGAATATGAATCCAATAATTGAAATGAGGGCGAGATTGCGTCGCGGCGCAATAGAAAAATAGGGAATAAAATAGAAAAAAATAATCGCAAGCGAGATATTAATGACGAACGAACGGATCAATTTTTCATAAAAATTAATCCGTATAGTCTGGCGAACGTTGTAGAGATCGTTAATATAAAAAACAAAAAGCCAGAGAATATAGAGAAGCGTGAACGGAATAACATGCTGGCGAAATAATACGGCGAGAGCGCCTTGTTCTGGACGAAGCGCGAGCGCGAACAGGAGCGCGCCGTACAGCGCGACTATATCATCGATAAGCAAAGTGAATATAATAACTTTCTTTTTCATATTATTCTGATACAATTGAGAGTCGAATACCACTTCTCAATTGTATAGTACTGTATGACAAATTCAATCGAAAATTCATTGTTGCGTGTTGCGAGGTTTCTCATAATGGCAGTGGCGTTTTTGCCGCTTATCGTGACCACAGGAACATTGTTTCCTTATATTTTCGGCAAGATGACGTTTTTTCAGCTGATAACAGTCGCGCTTCTTTCGATTTATGTTATTCTTTTTATTTTGTGGCCTGAAAAATATAAAATTTCTTTAAAACACCCGCTTCTTATCGCGGTTTTTTTGCTTTTGATCGCGAATATTTTTTCAGCGATTTTTGGTGTTGATCCGATTCGAAGTTTCTGGTCAACACAAGAACGGATGACTGGCGTTCTAGCGCAAATACACCTTTTTATTTTTATGATTCTCGCGTCAACGCTTATACGCGGGTGGGGCGAATGGCGGAAAGTTCTTTACGCGAATATTATCGGCGCCCTGCTTGTTTCGTTTTATGGTTTTGGGAAAGAATGGTCATTGCCCGGTTTTCTTGCGCGCGATATGCCGGGACGGATCACGTCAACGATCGGCAATCCGACGTTCGTGGCGGCGTATGTTTTGTTTCCGATATTGTGGAGTCTTTTTTTGTTCGTGAAAGAGAAAACACGCGGATTGAAAATTTTTAACGGCGGTGTCTTTGTCTATCTCTCCATTTTTTTATGGATCACCGCGGTGCGCGGCGGAACGATCGCGTGGACAGTGGGAGTTCTTTTTTTGTTCGGAGGACTTCTTTTGATTTCACAAAATAAAAAATTAAAAATTGCCGTTGGTACGGTTGGAGCAGGTGTTATCCTTTTATGGGTAGCTATTCTCATTAATCATAAAAGCGCGTGGGTGCAGAATACCGTTGCATTTTCGCGCATCGCAACGCTCGCAACATTTAAACAAACCGTGTTTGATAGTCCGCGTTTTTACACATGGCGTCTTGCGACGCGCGCGTTTCTTGAACGGCCTTTATTAGGATACGGCCCTGAAAATTTTAACGTCGCGTATAACACGCATTTCGATCCGATACTTCTTAAACATGGATTAGGAGAAACATGGTTTGATCGCGCACATAGCGTTATTTTTGAAACCTTGTCAACGCTTGGCATTATCGGATTTATCGCGTTCATTGGCGTTGTGGCAACGATTTTTTTCTCTATTTATCGCTTGCGCCGCAGGAAAATAATAACGAACTATGAGGCGTTGATATTCAGCGCGATGTTTATTACTTATTTCGCGCAGAATATCGTGGTATTCGATATGCCAGCGGTGCTTTTTACTTATTACATCGCGCTCGCGTGGCTTCTATCGTCTACGCAACAGCTTTTTGACGATACGGAATCGATCGCCGTAGAAAATGCGCCGAAAGATGTTCGGCAGTATGTGTCGTCAAGCCATATTTTTGCGATTGTCGGGGTAGGGATTATTTTAATATATGGCGCGTGGTATTTTTCTTTACAACCATTTATCGCATCTCTTGAATCAATTAGAGCGTTACAAAATTCTTTTCGCAGTTTGCCGCAGGGAATCGCGGAGTTTCAAAAAGCGTTTGGTCGTGGTACATTCGTAAACAGCGAAATTCGGCTACAACTCCTCAATCCTTATGGCAATTTGTTGAATATCGCTCCGCAGGAGCATTTGCGCGCGTACGCGCAGTTTATGTGGAATGAAATGGAAAAAAATGTGAATGAGCATCCGCACGATGTTCGGCTTAAAATTGTGCTCGCGGAAACGGCAAAATTGGTTGTTCCATTTATTCCGGACGCGCTTCAGAAAGCGGACGCGTTGTTGGACTCAAGTAGGGAACTGAACGGAACTCGTCAACAGCTTTTATGGACGATCGGCGAAATAAAATTGCAACGTGGCAATTATAGCGAAGCGTTAAACGCGTATGTGCAAGCGGCGCAGCTTGCTCCAGAGGTCGGTATGTCGCGATGGTATCTCGCGATAATGTTGTTTTCTGGAGGATCAATTGATGACGCGATTGAACAACTGAAAGCGGCCGAGAAGTATGACTATCCGTACGCCGTTACTGAAGACGAGAATATGCTTTCATTTATGTTGAAAATTTTGAAAAAAGAAAAAAAATATGAATACGCGGCGCATATCGCTGACGAAATGTTTAATAAGCGGGGAATGAATACGAATGCCGCTCTTGCAAAAGATCTCGCGTTTTTTTATAAAAACAGCGATAATAATAAGAAGGGGCGATATTATTTTGAAATCGTCAAACAGCTCGATCCATCAATGGCAACGAGCAGTTATGAGAAACTGTAA
>CAZVCF010000019.1:0-17715 GCA_964626355.1 uncultured Gammaproteobacteria bacterium | reverse complement strand
CAATGATTACTTACTAAAAACGTTATGTCCTGTTCCAACTTGTTAGGATTGCCCAAAATCAACCTATTGACTTTTTTATAACGATGATCTATTATATAAAAATACCTGTTCGATACAATTTTAAAAACGGAGGAATAAAATGATAGAAAAAAATATACTTATTGAACTGCAAGAGCTATTCGGCGCAGAATATGTGAAAACCGATAACGATTCCTTACAATCAAAATCATCTGATTTGTGTCCTTATAATTTATTTGTAAAAGAACAAGATAAAAAATGCGCTCCCGTGATTGTAGCGCCGCATGGTGAAAACGTCAACGAACAACTTCAAAAATGTGTCGCGCTTGCTATAAAACATAATAAAAAAATTGTGGTTTACGGAGGAGGTTCAGGTGTGTGCGGAGCAATACGAATCGAAAAAGGAGATGAAATTATCGTTGATATGACGGAACTTTCGCATATCAAAATTATTGCGCAACCGTCCCGTGATGAATCAGGTATCGTTGAAGTCGGCTCCGGCGTATTGGGAAAACAATTAGACGATTTTCTCAAACAATTCGACTATACGCACGGCCATTATCCAGCGTCTCTCGATATCTCTACTGTCGGTGGATGGGTACAAACTAAAGGAAATGGACATCATAGCGCGCATTACGGAAATATAGAAAATCTTGTGCTAAGAGCAGAAGGCGTTAACGGAAAAGGAGAAATAATACTCCTTGAAGGAGATGATCTAAAAAAAATTTTTAGAATGGAAGGAACAACGATGATCATTACTAAAATATGGCTTAAAATATTTACTCTTCCATCGTTCTTTTCTTTCCATACATTCTCTTTTGATGACACCTATTCCCTGTCTCGTTTCATTAATTTCCTTACTGCACTGCGCACTGAAATGAGTAGAAAAAACGTGAAACTCTATACGTTTCGAGCATACGACTTTATTGACGCAAAGTTCATCGCAAAACCCGGCAAACAAGATTCTCAAAAATCGCCGTTCGCAAAAAAAAGCGGTTTCTTTATTGAGAAACTGCTGTGTTATGGAAGTTCCCTTCTCTATGCTATTTTAGAAATTCTTGAAAAACAAAATAAAGCGCCGTGGACGGTTATTATTCAACTTGCTTCCGATGATGAAGAAAATCTTGCCGACATAGCGCGTCGGATCGAACATCGCGCAACAGAAAAATACGATGCAAAAAATAAAGGATCTTCGCTTGCCGCCGCATGGTATCAAAATCCGTTCAAGCAAAATTATGAAAAACTACTTGAACGACATAAGGCTGGAATCACTGTAGACACATTCGATTGCGTCCCTCAACGTCTTCGTTCTGCCACCTATGCAGAATTACGGAAAAAATTCTTTAAATATGGACTTGCGGGCGCGCATATTGGACTTGATAAAGGAACTGTTTATTTTTATTTCACGTTCGCAATGGCAGGAAATAACGTAAAAAAATATACCGATGTATGGAATGCAATTCTTGCCACCTGTGTATCGCTTGACGCGCATACAACGCACCATCATGGTGTCGGGAGGTTAAGAGGAAAAACTGGTTCACGTTTCGCATATGGCGACACGTGGTATGAAACAATCGCACTCCCCGCAAAAAAAGAAATGGATCCAAACAACGTGCTTAATCCATATAATCTACTTTTTAAACCGCAAAACGTATAATACAAATAATTTAAAGCCCTGATTCAAAATTTATGAATCAGGGCTTTCATTCTCCTTCGCCAAATACTTCGTAGCTTACTGCGAGAATAAAGGCGAGGAGAACCCTGTGTAGTCTTGGCGAAGTAGGGTTGAAGGCTTCGGAGAATTTCGCAGATACCTCGCCGGCTTTGCCGCGAGGAGCTTCATTATTTAATGCAATCCATAACGTTCTCTAAAAAATTCTATTCCTGTTTTTTTTCGCCAATACGCAATCGCGAGACATGCTTTGCGGATATAATGCAACACACCGAATCCGACCAAACGCGCGATCGCGTATAATTTTTTCCTCCATGCAATAGAAGAAACTTCATTGTGTCCTCTGAGCGCAAGGCGACTGCGCGGAATAGAAACTAACGAAACAGGTGTTGTTGGAAATACAATTTTTTCTGGGATACTCCGTTCTTCAAATTGAGGCAATAATTCGCGATGCGTTGTGCATTCTGTTCCACTATCAAGATACTCGCATACTGCGTCAACTACTTCTTCCGCCATTTTGCGATATATAGACATTTTCCCACCGGCAATAGTGAAAAATCCGTTTATCCCCTGTTTTCTATGATCATAAATCGCGTAATCGTGCGTCACGCGATAATCACTCACACCATAATGATAGAGTTGCGGACGCAAACCACTGATTGTTTTAATGACATTTTTCCGCGCAAGCCGTTCAACGCTTACATAATTAACTGCTTCAAGCAAATAGCCGATTTCATCTTCGGACGCTTCAACGCGAAAAGAATTTCCGTAAAACATCACGTTTGTTGGTCCAATCATCGTTCCCTCTCTGGCTCCAGTCTCACGCAATTGATACTCCGTCGCCGGCATCACAAAAACATAATTGCTATCTTTCGCCGGAATCAAAAAACCATAGTCGCATATTTTTTTATCAACAAATATATGACTCCCTTTTGTGCATCGCAATCGCACAAAACCGTTAAACAGCTTCGCAGTTAATTCAGAAGATGGCCCCGTGGCATTGATAATAACTTTTCCTTGTATCGATTCAACAACATCGGTATCGATATCAAGATGCACAATGTGTTGTGACGGATCAATGCTCATGATATTTGTTTGTGAGAGCAACACTGCTCCATGCAATTTCGCTGACGCGAGATTCGCAAGCGTCAAACGCAACGGATCAACGCGCCATTCATCAAAAGTAAGCGAACCAATTAAGCCGTTCTGATTTATATTCGGTTCAAGAATCGCCGTTTCCTGCGGAGTCAAACGAGTGTGCTTTTTTCCGCCTTTGAGTGGCTGGAACGCATCATATCCTTCTAAAAAAATTTCCAACGTTTCGATACCGTGCGCGTGATTCGCATAAATCGGCATGAAAAGTACTTGACGCGTTAACAGATGCGGGGCGATCGCTAAAATCGCGCCGCCGTCAATGCACGATAATTTTGTTACTGAAACATCGTCATTTTGATATTTGAGTCCGCCATGAATCATGCACGTTGAAGCGAGTGTTGTATGCCCGCCAAATGAATTTTGTTCAATAAGAAGGGTTTCAAATCCTCTCATCGCGGAATCGCGCGCAATCCCCGCTCCAGTAATGCCACCGCCAATAACAATCACATCAAATTTTCTCATCTATTTTATTCCTCATTATTTGTTCAGATTTTCAAGAACTGATTAGAGTATAGAGGATAAAACAAAAAAGTCAAAAATTAGGGGGATAGGGTTTTCCGCCAAGGGCGCCTGCCCGACTTAGTTCAGGCGGGGATCCGCCCCTGGCGGAAGGGTATAGCCACTAGGGTATAGGAACAAATAACTAACAGTGAATAGTAAAAATTTAAACTTTAAGAGATCGGATCTCTTAAAGTTTTTATTTCTTCCGTATCGTGCTATTTATGCCATGGCAATGGTAAGTCGATATGGATATTTACTGTAAATTATACAACGATTTGACAATCTTTCAAAAAGTTGTATTATTATATCAACAGTTCTTTAACGAAGAAATTAGGAAAGGAATCAATACAATGAGTAAAATGAAAGTTGTGCGCGACGAAATCGCGCACAAAGGAAAATTTCTCACAAAAATAGAACGGCATTTCACTGATACGAAAGGAAAAGAATGTGTGTGGGAAATGGCGAAACGAGAAACCTGCGGAGGCATAGCCGCAATTGCGGCGATTACTTCGGAGAAAGAAGTTATCTTAATACTGTCATTCCGTGTACCGTTCAATGATTATGTAATTGAATTTCCCGCAGGCCTCGCGGACAATAATGAACGACTGGTTGATACCGCGCGAAGAGAATTATTAGAAGAGACTGGCTATGCAGTTGATGATATCTCTTTGGCGCTCATCGGCCCTTTTAATACCGGAATGGTCGGCGACGAGTTAGCAATGTTTATCGGAACGAATGCGCGGTATGTGCAACCGCCAAACCTTGAAGACGCCGAAGAAATTAAAGTAGTAAAAATAGCAATCGACCAACTTGAAAACTTCATCGTAGAAAGTCAAATGAAACTAAAAATTGACGTAAAAATCGCTTCAATGATTCCATTTCTCAAAAAATATCTTTAATAAAAATATAAAAACAATAAAATCCCGAGGAAATCAAATTTCCTCGGGATTAATTTTTCAAAATTATATTTCCATTTTATATTATCTTTATGATTTGATTCTTTTAAATATATTTTTTTCAAAAATTTCGTCCAAATAATCATCCATAACTTGTACGATATCTTTTTCTTCTCGGTCTAACACCGCACCTGTTCCAACACTACCGTTCTGCACTAAAATGGCGAGTTTTTCAAATTCTTCTTTCGAAAGATGCAAGATGATTTCGTCTTTTCGTTTTTTTATTTTCATTATTTTTCTCCGTTGTAACTTTTTCAATGATCGTAAAAAAGCTACAAATTCATTTTTCAAGCGATTCACGATCGCTTATTTTTTATTTTCAATGTCCGCAGTTCAGATCAAGCGCTCCATATAATCCGTAATTTTTTATAAATTCCGCAACGCCGGGCGTTATATAGGGAATACCTGAGTCGCCTTGCGAAATTAATTTTCTCACCAATGTGCTGGAAATATCTACCATTGCCACATCAATGCGCAACACTTCGCACTTTGGCGGAATTTCTTTCGGAAATTCTCCGCGCTTGTCTGCCGAAGCCTCGGCGAAGGAAGATGGACGGGGAATAACGATAAAATTCGTTGTTCCCCATAATTCTTTTCCATTCACCCATCGTTCTCTAATTTCAAAAAGATTTTCAGAGCCGATAAGGAAATAATATTCAAAACCGGGATATGCTTGTTCCATCGCTTTTTTTGTCTCGTTGGTATTCGTCAGTCCTTGTCGGCCTATTTCAAACACAGAATTGATAATATGCGTTTTTGGATTTGAAAATAATTCCTTACGCATAATCTCAAGCATCGTAAAACGATGATTTCCACTCACCGTATCACTTATCATTTTATCAGCTCTATCGCCCGAAGGCATTAATACAATTTGGTCACACGGGAAAAGGCGCATCGTGCTTTCAATTGCAATCGCGTGTCCGAGATGCGGCGGATTAAACGCTCCGCCGTAAATAACTATTTTCTTTTTTTTATTTTCCATTTTTAATCCTCGTGTTTCTTTCTATCTTTCTAATTTCCTGAAAGTTAATCGTCTGTTTATATTTTGTTTCTTCCTAATCTCCTAACCCCCTAAAAGCTAATCCCCTATTTATACGATAGAGAGCATTCGCTCGATTCCCTTTTTTGCTTTTTCCGCAATTGAACGCTGAATATGAATCGAACGTTCATCGCGGTATGGAGATTCTGGATCGCAACAGTCGTTGCATAATACGATTTCTATTCTATCGTTTCGTAATGATGCTAATAATTTTTCCAACGTGCATGATTTCATATACTGGCATTCTGCATCAAACGAAACCGGATAAAATTCTTTATCTGGAACTTCTTTGCGAAGACGATAGACCATTCCTTTTTCCGTTGCCACAATAAATTTTTTCACTGATGATGCGCGCGCATGTTCCACCATTTGTTCTGTTGATAAAAAATACGCTTTTTCTTGAGGAATAATGCCTGCCTGCACTTTCATCAAACATGAATTAGCGCATCCGCATTCTGGGTGAATCATTAATTCAATGTCCGGATGATTGGTAATCACCGAACTAATCGTGTCAAGCGCGCGTTCGCCGATTTTTTCATGCACATAGCAGGACGCGTGCCATCCATCTTTTTCGTGCGTATAGACTTCAATCAATTGCGGATTGATTTTTATATTTTCGTTCCGAAGCATATCAAGCGCTTTTGCTTTCATTACATATCCGAGGAATTTATCAGGCAGTACCAAAATTTTCTTTCCCGGATTTGCTTTAACCGCGTACGCAATAACATGCGCCGCGTTGCGAGAAGTCATCACAAAATCAGAAATACTTTTTACGTACGCATCGCTGTTTATATAGGTCACAAAAATACCGTCTGGATTTTCTTCTTTCCATTTTTTCAGATACTTATAATCGGTTCCGAAAACAAGCGAGCATCCTAAAACTTCCGGATAATCTGGCACATAAACTCGTGTCGCATCTCCGGTTATTATCTTCGCGGTTGCGCCCATAAAATACACACTTTCAAAATCAACGCGGGACGATTGAATTTTATTTACAAAAAAACTCAATCCCAACGAATCGCCAACCTTATCGGCAATTTCGTGAAACTCAGGGAACAAATAATTGTGCACAACGATTGTCGAGCGTTTTATACGCTTCTCCCCTTCTATTTGGAATGATATTTCCGCCAACTCTCTGCATTGCTCTCTCGTATAACGACCTTCATATAAATCCTCGGCATAACGAGAAAATAATTCATACCATTTTTTCGCCCGTTCTGCTATTAATTCTGTATACATTGTATATCTCCTTTCTTATATTATTTTTTATTTATTCCTAATCCCCTAACCCCCTAAAAGCTAACCCCTCTATTTGTATAAACACTATTTAGAGAATAACATTTTCTAATCGATTTGTCAACCAGGAAGTGAAAATTCGAGATGTATGCTTAGATTTTTTTATTTCTATACCTTGCGTGCACGCATTTCTTGTTTTTTACATACTATCACCGCAGGGAAGATACGAAGAAACTCGAATTTCTACTTCCTGGTCAAGATAAAAGCGAAATCCAGCATCATTACGATACTGGATTTTTATAATTGATTATTTGTCGCCCACAACGCCCGCTTTTGGACCAATCGGTTCATAAAGATTGAACCCAAAACAATAGATAGGAAGGAAGATTGTTTCGAATCCGACCACTCCCCAAAAAATATCTCCGAACGAGACTTTATACTGTATCTTCAGATCTTTAACGTCCTTTTCATCCAGCAGTCCGTAAGGTTGATACTCAACCCCATTAATGACTTTTGACTCCGCGCAACCGATTGTAAAAGAGGAAACAAGAGCGACAATCAAAACAAGCGTAATTATTTTTCGCATATAACCTCCTGTAATTGATTTATATGTTTTATTAAGAACAAAGTCTACTGCCACGCTCAGCGTGGTTCTGTAGACAGTATTTATAATGACATAAGACACAAAAAAGTCAACCCCGCCCCAGTTCCAATGATAGGTACAAATCCATTCGCACGGAATACTCCGTCGACGCCTGCGGCTTAGTTTATTGCTATGCGAACATTTTACAGAGAACTGGAGCGGGGTAAAGAGGCGATTTTTATATAAAAATTGCCTCGTTTTTTTAAAAAATCTATTCCTTAATATCAAACGTATCGCAGAATCGGTTTGCGGTATCTAAAATCTTTTCTTTTTGCCATAAACCATCTATAAGGTGTTTTGGAAAAACTGAAACGCCCTTGAGCGCGCCAAGAAGCGATCCGACGATTGATCCGTTTGTGTCTGTGTCGCCTCCCGCGTTCACCACTTCATACAATCTGTGTATACTCTGATCGCCTCTTAAAAAAATGCGTAACTAAATGGTAAAGAATTATAGACGTATGATGTTCCTCCGTCATACATTTTTATGATGTCTGCCTCTGATAAAAGATGCGGCGATTCATATTCATAGATTAATCCAGCGAACCGTTGTGGCAATGAATCAAGATTTTCGTATTGTTCACTATCGGTAAAATTATTTACTCCTACTGAACTGCCAACAAATGCGCGTATCGCAAAATTGCGTGAAAAGAATTCTTCCGGGTCAGTTTTCAAACAATACCACGTCGTGAAAATATGGGCGAAAGCAGACGTATATGCCATCTCGGTTTTATGTGTTATAGCGGTAAGTTCTCCTATCTTTTGATAATCCGCATTATCTAATAAATAAGAATTCTCTTGTATATTTTTTCTCGATGCGAAATACGCTACCAGTGGCGCAATTTTCATTACGACGCCATTGCCCATACCTCTATTCGGTTTATCTGGGATGCCTGATTCGCTCCAGTGAACGCCGCTTATTAATTTTTTGATTGCATCGCGCGTGCTTCCTCCCCATCCTAAATCGCCTTCTTGAAGAGCCGCGATATGACGTTTCGCTATGTCGTCAATATTAATTCCTTTGTTCGCGATTAACGATTCCGCAACTACTAAACTTAATTGTGTGTCATCAGTCCATGTGCCTTTTTCGCGTCCGTCAAACCATTTGTGTCCTTGAGGCGAAATATAATCAGTAATATAACCGTATCTCTTTTTAATTTCTTTTGCTTTTAAAGTTTCAACTGGCATGCCTAACGCATCGCCAATCGAAATCCCTAAAAACATTCCGCGAATTTTATCTCTCGTGATAGATGCCATTGGTATCCTTATATATTGTTCTATGGATATGTCTACTACCCATTGTTTCGTTTGTATCTATTTCTATTTCCTCAATATCATCGATCTCAAAATGAATACTTCTCTCAGGCCATAAAATAATTCCGTCATTAAGAAGAGCGACATTCTTAAAATAGTTAGAACAGTGATCTGCTTTTTTTATTTTTATATCAACGATTCTATATCCCATACCATTCTCGGGCCATCTCTCCACGAATACCTTTATCGCGATCGGTAATTCTATTTCTCTAAATATTGTCATTTTTATTCTCCAAATAGCGTAATGCGTTATTGATAGTGTCTTCAAGCGTATGCGATTGCGATACATCATATTTTTCGCCAAGCGCTTTAAGATATCTCATATTGGGAGCGTCTTTCGGAGCTCCTAAAACTATTTTCCCTGATTTTACCCATAAACCAAATTCAACATTTGTGGTGAACGCCGGCATTGTTTCTAAATCGCGCGGAATCCAAAACAAAATACAATCCGCTCTTTCAAGCGCTTGCCATTCCCATTCAACTTGGTCATCGTATGATCCTTTTGTCTTACCGTCTCTATCTTCTGGAACAAATACCGTGCCGCTATATCCTTTTTCTTCCAAAATTTTTAATGCTTCTGGTCGCCATGATTTCATCTCTTTATCGCGCGGTGTCGGTCCAGCTAAAAAAATTGATTTTACTATTTTTGACGGCAACGCTTCTTTCGCATAAATTACTTCCATTATTCCTTTCCTAAAAAATACGCGGCATACATAAAATTATAATTACGTACGCCGCTTATTTTCTATTGCATTTCTTCCCAATCCTCTAAAAGCTAACTTTCTGTTTTATATCTTCTCCTAATCTTCTCCTAAATGTGGATAATATCCTCTATCCTGAAAAATTATTTCAACGATATCGTCTTCAGTAAAATAAGGTAATTTTTCACTACCTTCAATCGTATCACTATTCACAACAACTACATTCCGTACAAGGCTACCATTTCCAAAACGGATAGCAACATACTGATATCCCATACCAGACTCAGGATATTTTTTTAACACTTCTTGCCATTTCTTCGAGAGAGAAACTGTTTTTTTGTTATTCTCTGTTAATTCCTTCACTACTTTTTCCATTGACGCGACTAATTTATCAAAGACGGTATCGCGTTCATTATTTACTTCTGTTGTTACGCTCGCGTCGCTCATTGAAGGATAACTCATCGTCACAAAATATTTAAGCAAATCTTTCAATGTATGCACTGTCGCTTCACAACCGCTCATATCAAACCTTAACGACCACTTGCCTTTGTCATCAAGATATAATCCGCGCGGCACGATATCAATAATATATCCGCCGTGTTGCGCCTTAAGCAATTTTTTCTTTTCCTGCAATGCCGTTACGATCTGTTCTTTCAGCTCTTTCACCTTTTTATTCTGCGCTGCATATTTTTTTCGTTTCTCGCTCAGGGCGCTATTTTTGTCTTTTTTTTCACTCATTATTTTTCCTTTTTATCGCAACGGTTTTCCTCGAGGAAAACCGTTGCTTTTTATTTTTATTTCTTCCTAATACCCTAATTTCCTTCCGCCAGTCGCCTCTGGCGACTGGCGGAAAAAGCTAACTTCCTGCCACGCTCAGCGTGGTAATAGAAACGCTCAGAGTTTCTATTAATATTTACATTCCACATTATATTCTTCTTTATATCCTGTTAATTTCTTCGCCCGTTCTATTTCCGGAAGCGGCCCAATCGCTTTCGCGATATTATCTGGAAGTTTTACTACAAAGTTTCCGTTTGCGGATATTGGTTTAATGATAATAGAAATTGGCTTGAATCCGCAATCATTGCCAAGACCACCACCCCATCCCGCGCTCTCTTTTATATATTCCTTGAATGTATCTTTTAGTTTGATCATCGCTGGCAATTCAAGTCCATCACTTGGGATGATTAATTTTTCTTTTGGATCAATGCCGTGTGATTCATACAACGCAATAATTTGTTCTCCTGCAATAAAAGGGTCTCTCGAATCTATTCGAAATCCTTTCCACTTTTTCAACTGTTCGTCTGTTAAATTCTTTAGAAAAAAATCTGTTCCGTACGTGTCAGGCAGGAATATAGATAACCCATATCCATATTCGTTCCACCATTCATCAAGCAATTGTTTTTGAGCCGCTTCAAATTCATTTTCGCATTTACCACGCAGGATGCCTGTTAAAACCATCTGTAATTCATGCGCGGAAGTGCCCATTGGCATAGTATTATACTTATTTGCTAAATATACATTTGACGTGCCTAAAAACTGTATTTTCGGCAACTCTTGAACAAGACGTCTTATAACGTATTCCTGCCATTGCGGACTAAATGGTCGCCGCGTGCTGAAATCAGAAAAGATAACATCGGGATTTTCCTTTAAAATTTTTATTTTCTCCGCAAGACGCAACATTCCGGTCGCGTACACTGCATCATGCTGGCTTGGAGATAGTTGCGCCGTCAACGCGCGATTATAAAGCGTGCTAAAAATGACAAGTGCGGGAATTTCCCAATAAATTGCCGCGCTCCACGGTCCGCGAACCGTGAACGCATATTGATCATCTTTCTTTTCAAGATGATAATGCGGCAGTTGGATATTTTTCAAAAAATCAAGATAATCCTCTTTAAACATTCTATCGCCGTATTCATTCGTTCCCCTCAAATAATGCAGATCGCTATTATTTGGGCGCACTTCATAGAGTACGTGATCTAGCTCACGGCGCAAATCTTCTTCTTTAAGAAGATGCCCGAGCGGCACGGTTGTGGTGCGATTCGTAAACGCATATTCAACTTCTACATTCGGATAGCGATGAAACACAAATTGTCCCATTGAAAACTTATAGAAATCCGTCCACAAAAACGAATTGATTATATATTTTTCTTTCATTACTTTTCCTTTCAATTTTTGTTTGTTTTGTAAAGAACTTTCTATAGTGATAAGAATACACGATAACTGTATTCTTGTCAACCAAACAACTAATATAGTGTATAATATACACGATAATTGCAATAGCTCGTATTGGTCCACCATTTCGTTCTCGACCTCAGAGAAGACCTGATCTCTACATGTAAACTGCGGAGATCGGATCTCCGCGGTTTAATTTTCACTATTATCTGTCGTTTTTCGATATATTGTATACCAACCCTAATCCCGCGCACATTGAAACGAACGCGGTGCCGCCGTAACTCACTAATGGTAAAGGAATTCCTGTTAAAGGAACTAAAGTCAATATCGCGGCGATATTAATTGCTGTTTGACCGATAAACCAAATACCGATTCCCGATGCGAGCAATTGTTCAAAAGAATTGGTCGCGCGCGCAGCGATATAAAAAATTCGCCACGCGAGCAGAAAAAAAAGCGCGATTACCATACCGCTTACGATAAAACCCATTTCTTCGGCAACGATCGCGAAAATGGAATCACTTAATATTTCCGGCACATAAAGATATTTTTGAGCGGATGAACCAAGCCCTTTTCCGAGCCAACCTCCTGATTCAACGGCGATGGTAATCTGATCAACATGATACCCGATTCCTTTTGGATCAAACTGCGGATTTAAAAAAGTTAGTACGCGCGCGACCCGATAGGGAGAAAAAGCAATTACCACGGTCATCAGCGCAATGGAAAGAAACGCGAGCGCTATAAAAAAAGAAAATCGCGCGCCGGCGATAAAATAAATGCCGAACGCGATCGCTATAAAAATCATCGCCGTGCCAAAATCGGGCTCCGCGATTATCAAAAGACTGATACCGCCGATAATAATAAGAAAGGGAATAAAACTATATCCTACGGCGGATATCCTATTCTGATCGCGCAATTTCGCGCACCACGCAGTGCCATAGAGAATAAAAAATAATTTAGCGATCTCCGACGGTTGCATTGAAAACGGACCGATATGAATCCATCTCAAGGCGGATCCGCGCGCGATGCCAAGTCCGGGAATAAAAACAAACGACAGGAGCGCAACAGCACCAATAAAAAAAAGCCATGAATATCGTCTAATAAACCGCACATCAATAATCGCTGTAATAATAAACGCGACCATACCAACCCCTACGGCGATAAGTTGGCGATTGATATAATAAAATCCCACGCCAAAACGGTGTTGAGAAATCACAGAACTCGCGGACCATAAAACAATAAAACCAAACACAACAAGTGCCGCGCTACACAACAATAAAAATAAATCCCCTGAAAAAATTTTTTTCACTCTACCCATATTGATAAAACAAATGTGAATTATTTATTGACAACTATACATAAAATGCTAAAGTATTAGCAGTCCTCTGATAAGAGTGCTAATTCTTTAACTTCTTTAACATTTATTCAATCACTTTAAGGTATTTTTATTATAATAAATTATTCTTTCACTGTCTCATCACTACTCTAAAATCTCCTAATTTCCTAATCTCCTAAGAGAGAAATATATTTTTACAACATCGGGTTGGCGGTGGGAACATTATTATTGCGGTCGCCGAAGGCGACTGTGTATTAAAGAAAAGGCGGTTGTAAAAATATATTTCTCTCTTAAATCTAATCCCCTATTCTTATGAACAACTTTACTATCAAAGCGCAGGAGGCGATGCAGTCGGCGCATCAGTACGCGCTTGAATTTGAACAACAACAAGTGGATATTCCCCATCTCACGTTCGCGCTCATCGAACAAGAAGAAGGCGTGGTTACCGCGTTGCTTAAAAAAATAGAAGCGCCTATCGCGCAACTCAAAACGCTTTTCAAAAGCATTATCGCGACTTTGCCAAACGCGCGATCGCCGCAAGGAGGCGTTGTTGAAATGTTTATCTCGCAAAACCTGCAAAAAGTATTACTAACTGCTTCGCGAGAAGCAATGCGGCTCAAAGACGAATACATCAGCACGGAACATTTATTTCTCGCCATCTTGAGCACTGTGTCGCCGGTAAAAGATATTTTCAAACGACACGATATTGATTATGAAAAAATTCTCAAGGTGCTCGCTCAAATCCGCGGTGAAGAACGGGTCACTGAAGCGGAACCGGAAGGCAAATATCAGGCATTGGAAAAATACACGCAAAATATAACCGAACTCGCGCGTCAAGAAAAATTGGACCCAGTTATCGGACGCGACGAAGAAATTCGCCGTGTTATACAAGTGTTATCGCGCCGCACAAAAAATAATCCAGTGCTCATCGGCGAAGCGGGCGTCGGCAAGACCGCGATTGTTGAAGGACTTGCGCAGAGGATCGTTGCCGGCGATGTGCCAGAAACGCTCAAAGGAAAGGATCTTATTTCGCTTGATCTCGGCGGTATGATTGCCGGAACAAAATTCAGAGGAGAGTTTGAAAATCGCTTAAAAGCGGTATTGCGCGAAGTAAAACGTTCGGGTAATTATTTGCTTTTTATTGACGAATTGCACACGCTTGTCGGAGCCGGCGCTGCTGAAGGCGCAATCGACGCGTCAAATATGTTAAAGCCCGCGCTCGCGCGCGGCGAACTGCACTGCATCGGCGCCACCACGCTCAAAGAATATCAAAAATACGTGGAACGGGACGCCGCGCTTGAACGGCGATTTCAAAATGTGTATGTTGCCGAGCCGTCCATTGAAGACACTATCGCAATTTTGCGCGGCATCAAAGAAAAATACGAAGTGCATCACGGCGTCAAAATTTCAGATGACGCAATCAACGCCGCGGCAAAATTATCCGAACGATATGTCACCGGACGATTTTTGCCGGACAAAGCAGTCGATCTTATCGATGAAGCGGCGTCATCTCTTAAAATAGATATCGAAAGCCAGCCGGAAGAAGTTGATTCGTTGAAACGAAAAATGAAACAATTAGAAATTAAAAAAACAGCTCTGTACGGAGAGAAAGAATTAAAAAAAGAATTGCAGGAAATCGAAAAAGAGCTTGAAGAAACAAGAGAAGAATTGACAGTGCGTGAAGCAAAATGGAAACGAGAAAAAGAAATTATTGACGCGTTGCGCGAAAAAAATAAAGAATACGAAAAACTGCGGCAAGAATCCGATATTGCCGAACGAAAAGGCGATCTTTCAAAAGCCGCGGAGAATAAATATGGAAAAATTCCGCTTATCGCCGCCGAGATCAAACAACTGCAAATGAAATTAATGAAAATTCAAAAAAAAGAACGATTAATGCGGGAGGAAGTTACTGCCGAAGATATCGCGCGTGTGGTTGCGCGACAAACCGGCATTCCGCTAACGAAATTACTGGAAGCGGAATCGGAAAAATTACTCAAGATGGAAGAAATTTTGCGTCAACGAGTTATTGATCAAGACGAAGCGGTTGCCGCGGTGGCGAACGCGATTCGCCGATCGCGCGCCGGACTGTCGGAAGAAAATCGTCCAATCGGTTCGTTTATTTTCCTTGGTCCAACCGGCGTCGGCAAAACGGAACTCGCGAAAGCGCTTGCAGAATTTATGTTCGACGATGAAACCACGATCGTGCGTCTTGATATGTCCGAATATATGGAAAAACATACGGTATCGAAAATTCTCGGCTCGCCGCCAGGTTATGTCGGTTATGAAGAGGGCGGTCAATTAACCGAAATTATTCGCCGCAGACCATACAGTCTCATTCTCTTTGACGAAATCGAAAAAGCGCATCCTGATGTATTCAACGTGCTTTTGCAAATTCTTGATGAAGGTCAGATGGCGGATGCGAAAGGACGAAAAGTAAATTTCAAAAATACGATCATCATTATGACATCAAATATCGGCAGCGATATTATCAGTGACGCGCATCATAAAACTGAATTGGGATTCACGTCTGATGAAAGCACGACTGACGTAAAAGCAATGCGTGAAAAATTAACGCATGCGCTTAAACAACAATTTAAACCTGAATTTCTCAATCGCGTTGACGAAATCATATTCTTCAAAGCGCTTAATAAGGAGGCGCTCGCGAAAATCGTTGATTTACAACTGAAAAAAGTCGTTGAACGATTGGCGCAAAAAAATATCAAAATCGCCTTTACGGAAAAAGCGAAAAGTTATATCATTGAACGCGGCTTCGATCCGGTGTACGGCGCGCGTCCGCTTAAACGAGTTATTCAGCGCGAAGTGCTTGACCAGCTCGCGCTTTCAATGACCGCCGGAAAAATAAAAGAAAATCACAAAATTTCCATTGATGCGAAACACGAAGCGCTTGTTTTCGCATAAAACTTGACTTTTATAGCACAACTATAATACTCATAGTATGACTACTATTACTATTCCAAAAAAAGTAATACAAAAAGATGACCTCGTCATTATACCGCGTCGCGAATACGAAAAATTAATCCATTTCTGGACAAATGCTGAACAGTTAGACGGTCGAGAAAAAAAATAATTAAAAAGGGTTTGAATGAAATTAAACGCGGTAAATTTTTTACTTCAAAACAAGTTAAGTATGAATTGGGATTAGTATAAAATGCAAAATGCAAATATCAAAATGCAAAATGACAATGAAAAATTATTTATTTTTTAAATTTTAAATTTATATCATTCATACTTTATAATCCATGTTTTGTTTGTTTTAGATTATTAATCAACGTATTTAATTTTAAATTTTTCGTTTTCAACTTTTAATTTGAAACATGGCTCATAAAAAAGCGGGTGGATCGACTGCATTAGGCAGAGATTCGCAACCGCAATATTTAGGACCGAAATTATTTGATGGACAACCGGCGAAAGCAGGAATGATTCTTGTGCGCCAACGCGGCACAAAAATCAAACAAGGCAAAAACGTAAAGCGCGGAAAAGATGACACGTTATATGCCGGAAAAGAAGGCACTGTAAAATACGCAAAAAAACGCGTATGGCATCTCGGCCGCTCGCGCAAAACAGTGCACCTAGTGAATATCATATAATCAAAAATATTTTGTTTAATCAAAATGCAATAATCGCCCTTTATCTCGTATCACGAGATAAAGGGCGATTTGTTTAGAGTTTTCTTTAACTCTCATTATTAAAATTTAATCGCCATCTGGATCCAGGTCTATGGTGTGACCGCAACAAAGGCAAAACGCGAGATCATAAACTATAACATCATCTCTCGTGCGCCCGCACTCTTTACATTGCTTTGTTTGCACCTTCTTGTAACGCGCCATCTGTGCGTCACAGCAACGAACATTGCCGTATGTCTTTTTACCAAAAATTCCTGGATTTGGCTTGTTCCATTTTTCACCAACGTTTTCCCATTCTGGTCTATGGTTAAAACACATTCCATGGACACATTGAGAATTTGCTGAATTACTATGTCCCATAGTAGTTCTCCTTTCTGGCCACCCGTTTTCTTAGGTGCCAATTATATAATACATAAGACCTAAAAAAAGTCAAACATGTCAATAATTTGTAAAAAATAATAGAAAATCTGTTTTCTCACTGACTTCTGTTCGAAAGTGGTGCCGCGGGAGAGAGTCGAACTCTCATGAGGTTGCCCTCGATGGATTTTGCCCTGTACCACGCAGGGTACAGGGCACCATGAACCCTATGTGGTTCATGGTGAGTCCATTTACAAAAAATGCCCGAGGAGAGAGTCGAACTCTCATGAGGTTGCCCTCGATGGATTTTGAGTCCATTGCGTCTGCCATTCCGCCACTCGGGCATTATCAAAATTCAAAATGTAAAAATCAAAAATAAAAATGACAATGCAAAATGTAAAATTATTTATATTTCAACACTTCTACTCTCGTTTTCCTTAATTCTTCTCTTATTCCAGTCTTATCCTGTATTCAACTGCTCTACGATATTGTTATTTCTTAGAGAAATGGCCTGGACATAACCAATATTGTTAGTTTAAAAAATAATTGGCAAAAAATCAAGACAGGATATAATATATATAGCAATCTCAAACTTCCAACACGCAAAATTTGATTATGTGATTAATCGTACAATGAACCCGCTATTCAAATGCAAAATGTAAATATCAAAATGGAAAATTACAATGCAAAATGTAAAATTATTTATATTCTAACATTCTGCAGAATGTTAGAATATTCTCCTATTCCTTAACATTTTTAAATTTTGAATTGTCATTTTTTCCTCGCTTTCCTTATTGTATTTTAAAAATAAAGAAGTGAGATAAAGCGAGCGTGCTTTTTGAATTGATAATCTCCTAAACCCCTAATTTCCTAAAAAGCTAATCTCCTATTTTTATGGCAAACGTCATTTCATTAATCAACCAAAAAGGCGGAACCGGTAAAACAACGACGGTTATTAATCTCGCGCGCGCAATGCA
>CAZVCF010000018.1:8530-18611 GCA_964626355.1 uncultured Gammaproteobacteria bacterium | reverse complement strand
TAATATAGCATATTATACAAATATGTCAATAGTATCAAAAAAAAAGAAATTATGCGTTGTGGCTCTTTCCGGCGGCGTTGATTCCGCCGTTGCTGCGTTTTTACTGAAAAAAAAATACGATTTGATCGGCGTTTTTTTGCATTGCTTTGAAGGAGAGGGGTGTAAAAGCGGCGAAGATCAGCGCGACGCGCAAAAAGTCGCGAACGCGCTCGATATCCCACTTTATACTTTTAATTTTATTGACGAGTATAAAAAATACGTGTTTGACTATATGGTCAAGGGATACGCAGACGGCGATACGCCAAACCCGGACGTGATGTGCAACAAAGAAATTAAATTCGGCGTGTTGTGGAATAAGGCGCATGAATTAGGCGCGGAACGTCTTGCCACTGGGCATTATATACGAAAAATGACGGCGCGTTCCGACTCAAATCGGAACGCGCCGCCATATCGTTTTTTTGAAGCAAAAGACGCGGCAAAAGATCAGTCATATTTTTTGTGCGCGGTTCCAAAAGAAATTTTATGGAAAAGCGAATTTCCGCTTGGCAATCTGCTTAAAAGCGAAGTGCGCGAAATCGCGCGAAAAAATAAATTGCCGGTCGCGCAAAAAAAAGACAGTCAAGGGATCTGTTTTGTCGGAAAAGTGCAGTTTCAGAAGTTTTTAGAAAAATATATTGCGTCGAAAAAAGGCGATATTATTGACAGCGCGACACATAAAAAAATCGGCGAGCATAGAGGATCGATGTTTTATACGATAGGGCAGAGGCATGGTTTGAATATTGGCGGTTCCGCGTCGCCTTATTACATCGCGGGAAAAGATAATAAAAAGAATATCGTCTATGTGGCGCGAGAAAATGATCAAGCGCTTTACGGTCAAAGATTTATAGTAGCGGAAATGAATTGGTTGCGAAAAATAACTTTTCCCCTTGCGTGCGATGTTCGCACGCGATATCATCAAGAGCCAACGCGCGGGACGGTAAAGAAAAAAAATATTTTTTTGCACGAAGTATCTTTAGAGAAGCCGGTTCGCGCGGTGACCGTTGGCCAGTACGCGGTTTTCTATCATAAAAAAGAAATGTTGGGAGGAGGGAGGATAATAGTGAATAACTAAAAACTAAAAGTGAAAAATGACAAATCAAGAAATTATAAATCTGAAATCCGAAGCACGAAATCCGAAACAAATCAAAAAAAATTCAAAATCTAAATGACCAAAACGGTTCCGAATTTCTGATTTTATTTTTGTTTTGAATTTTTAATCTCTCCGGGTCTCATTCCCCGCAACTTGTTGCGTAGAGCATACTATTATATGTATAAGCTACACTCTATTACATACAAGTCATAACTTTTTAGCACAGCTGACGCTATTTGATGTGATACCCCGTCAGCTTGCTGCGGGGTAGTTCATTCGAATAACTGAAAATAACTGAAAATCCGTATCGACTTACCACTGCCATGGCAATGGTAAGTCGATACAAAAGTATCAACAAAATTTCGATAGATTCTATAGATAGAAATAAAAAAATAAAATAGAAAAAATAGAAATAAAAATAGTAATTAGAGGACAGAAGGGACAGAGGGGGATAAATAATCGCTTTATTAAATAGGAAGAATAAAATAAAAAAAGACGAAATAAATCGTCTTTATGGGAAGAAAACAAAAATGGTGCAAGACGTTTCTCGGGAAAGCATAGAACTTAAGCTTTTGACCTAAGGAATGCGGTAGACTTACATCTCCTCCGTGTCTACTCTCTAAAACAATCTTGCACCGATATAAGTTTATATTCCTCAGCCAATTTGTATAAAAGTTATCCACAGGGCAGTGAAACGCTATAATTAACTATAGTATATGCAAAGGACAACACAGAAAGTATTGGCGATTATAATGAGTATTTTCATTATAATGCCTTTTTTTGTTTTCGCGCAGGTCGAAGAAGAGTTGCCTCCGCAAGGAGATAGTTTAGTTACCGAACCGTTGGAGCAAACGCCAGTGGAGCAGGATGATATCAAGGAGGTCAAGAAAGTTAATGAAAGAAAAATTGATGAAATAGCGACTACATCACCAAAGCAGAAATCGATCGTTAAAAAAATAAGTAAAAATCAAAAATTATGTGAACGGTTGACGAACCAAGAAGCAAAATTAGCTGTTCAGAGAATTGAAAGAGATCAGAAAACAGAGGAACGACGTTCGATGAATGATCGAAAAACATACGACGGACAAATTGCCGCGGACAGTGCGCGTGATACAAAAAATATGCAAAAAGATATTTTGCGAACCGAAAAAGAGGTGGCGGCATTAAACAAAATTAAAAAGGCGCAAACGAAAGAGATTGTCGTTGCGCGCAATACCAGCATGCAGACAGCGGTTAAGACGCATCGCGCAACAGTTGAGTCGGTGGTCAAGGATTTTCGCGGAGGACTCAACCAGCTAATCACATCTCGTCGGAGTAAAATTGATGGAGCGATTAAAACGCGCCGCGCGGCAGTTGATGCGGCATTTGTCAACGCAAAAGAATCATGCGCAACAGGCGATAAACAACCGAAGGAAGTCGTCGCGGCTCTTAGAGCAAAAAGAGATGAAGCAATTAAAACATACAAAGCTGAAGCAGATGAGGTTATCAAAGAGCATGAACAATTATTGAAATCGTTAAAGGATAAACGTAAAAAAGCGATTGACGACAGCACAGCAGTTTTCAAAACGGAAATTGAGCGAATAAAACAGGATACGCAGAGCAAAAAAACGTCGTTAAAACAAGATATCAAAAAAAGCATGCCACAGGTATATAAAATCGTGCTCTATTCCGCGGATGGATTTTTGCCGGCGTCCGTGACAATTAAGCCTGGAGAAAAAATTGTTTTTAGGAATCAAAGCGACGTATCGATGTGGGTCGCGTCGGATCCGCATCCAGTCCACTCGAGTTATCAAGAATTTGACGCGCTCAAAGGATATAGCGCAGGCGAACAGTATTCATTTACTTTTATGCAAAAAGGAACGTGGACGTATCACAATCATCTTAATCCAAGTCATGTCGGCACCATTATGGTGAATAACGAATAGTTAATAGTGAAAAGTTAAAACAAAATTTTCAATTTAAAATTTTGTTTTTTATTCCTATACTCTTTCTAAGAAGCTAGAAAGCTAAGAACCTAATAAGCTATTCTATGTGTTTATTTTGCGAAATTATCAATAAAAAAATTCCTGCTGATATCGTTTATGAAGATGACGAGATGATTGGATTTAAAGATATTCGTCCGCATGCGAAAGTACATCTCTTAATCGTTCCGAAGAAAAAACACATTGAGAAAATTTCAGATTTAACGGAAGACGATATCCCAATTGCGGGAAAAATGATTTATACGGCAAAAAAAATCGCGGAACAAGTCGGTATCGCGAAAGATGGCTATCGTCTTATCTTGAATTGCGGCGATCACGGTGGACAAATTATATTCCATATTCATTGTCATTTGCTCGGCGGAGAGAAGTTAGGACCGAAGCTGGCACATCCGCATTAATTTTTTTATATAAAGGCCGTTAACGAGATTATTTTTAAATTTTGCATTGTCATTTTGCATTTTGATTTTTTAATTTTTAATTATTATTATGGGTCTGAAAAAATTGATAGGCGTCGGATTGATCGGCGCGGCGTTAGGCGCGCTGTTCGCGCCGAAAGCCGGCAAGCAACTGCGAAAAGATGTGGAGGGAACATTTAAGGATATCAAAGAAAAAGCTGAAGATATCGCGAATAAAATAGAAAAGGAGATTAAGAGCGGAGAATAACAAGGACAGATGTCGCGAAATAAAGTATTCTGAACCGGGACGCTTTAAGAATTTTGTATTCCAAGATTCCTCCGCAGGCGCGCGTCTTTTTGAACACGGATATTTTTCTGCTGAAAAATTCCTCGTGCTCGCGCCAGTCGCGCTCGCAATGGTTCAAAAAGACGCGCGCCTGCGGAGGAATTTCTAATATAGATAAGAATTTATTCGTTTTCTGCTATCTCGCGACGCAATAAAAAGGTGAAGGAAGAGGGTATTTCAAAACCACCCCCATTTATTTTGTTTTATTTACATTTTGAATTTTTTCTGGGCCATATTCCCCGCCGCTTGCGACGGTATCAAAGAATATTCCTCTTTTTGTGATACCCCGTCGGCTACCGCGGGGTAATTCATTTTATTTTTAAATTTTGCATTGTCATTTTAAATTTTGATTTTTTAATTTTACATTTTCTATATAGATGGAGAAATTTTTTTTTAAGAAACAAAAATTTGCAAAAAAGAAAGAAGAAAAAACGCGCGCGACGTCTGTGCCTCGCGTTGATGATGCGTCAGCGAAAGAGCGCATGTGGACGAAGATGAAAGAAAAAAGTGCTCGCGTGCGGCGCGAGATTGAACGCGCAACGGATGTTCCGCATCTGTTGTATTTTCATTTGAAAAATAAACTATTGAAGAGGAAAATTTTATTGCATGATCCGTCGTATACGCCGAAAGAGTATGTTCAAGATGTGTTCGAGGTTGTTTCAGTGAAATTGGAAGAAGGAAAAAATGAGCCAACGATTGAATTGCAGGCGAAAGATTATCCGTTGCAATTGCCGGCGACTGTTGATAATTTGATGACAATCTGCGTTATAGAAGATGAAGAAAAAATGATATATAGCCGTTTATTCCCCGCGTTCGTTGAACCAAAACAGAAAAACAAAGATAAGGACGAGGCACGTCCTCAAAAAGGAATTTTATCAACATTAGGAAAATCAAAATTAGCGCGGCGCGCGGCAATGACTATCGCGACAACCGGCGTTCTCTCGGTTAGCGGCGATCTCATTAGCACGCTTTCTCCAAAAGGAGAAAAAGCGGCGAGCGCGGTTTCAAAAAATGTCTCGTTGCAACAGGCGGCTGAAAAGAAACAACAAGGCGAAATCGTAACACAAGAAGAATATCTCGCGATGACTGAAAAGGAACCGTCGCTGACGGTTCAGGAAATAGATTCTCTTAAGAAAGAAGTTGGCGCGATCGCACTGCGGGCACAATTGGAAGATGCGTCAACGATAAAAATTATGGAAAAAGAATATCATGCATTGGATCAAGAGGCGCAGAAAACAAGCACGGAATTAGATTCATTGCAAAAAATTTTGCAAAAATTTCAAGAAAAACAGAAAAAGCTTACGGAGAAATTTAAGGATGTTATTCCGCCGCCGATTGTTGAAAAAGAAAAATCTGAATCACCACCGAATACGTCAGCTCCAGATACTTCAAAAGGAAAATCAAGCGTAATTACGCTTAAAGCGGCAGAAATGCTTTATGGGATGACAAAAGTTGCTTTGAATAGTCCAGATTTCATAAAGCAATATCTTTTTAATAATGCGGGTTCAATGGCTGAGACCGCGCTGAAAGCGATTGAAATGCTTTCATCTTTGAATATCAATCAGAATGATTTACAGGCGACAATTGAGGAATTTTTGAAGCGCCATCCGGATATGGTTGACATGATTGACAAGGTGCCTGCGGAATTTATCAAACAATTTATGCAGAGCGATGAATTTCAGAAATTGATGAATAGCTCGCAAATAACAAAATTGGAGGAAGCGGTGCAAGGATTGATGGAAAAATATCAAGATCTCATCGCGAAGCAAATGAAAACGTTGCAAGAGATAAATAAGCAAGAAGTGGAAGAACATGTCCTTGAGAAACGAATAGGAAATTTAGTGGCGAGTTTAGATACTATTCGCGAATTGTCAAAAGATTTGTCATTTAAGGACGCGGCGAAAGTATACTCATTGTGGGCGGATGCGGTGGGAAATGAATATCTGCGGTTGTATGATAGGCCGGATAAAAGTCATCCGTACACGATGGCGTCATTATTGCTTTTTCAATCCGCTGGCACAGAATGGCTGAAACAATCGCCCATAGCGCGAGAATTAGAAAAACGCGTTTTAGCAAATGATGAGGTGAAACGATTGGAGCTGGAGAAATATATTATTAAACCATTTATTCCTCCTGAGGAATATTATAGCGTTGAGTCAACGGGACATCCGTGGTTTGATGAGCGTTATCGGCAAAATATGTATATAGGAGATTATTTTTTAGATAACGGCACGAATGAGTTAATTTATTTCCCTACTCCTGATAGGGATAACTATAAAAGATTTGAATCGCTTACAGAGAATTTTTCCATTAAGGATGTTGAAGGCAGAAAAGCAGGCGTATTTGTTTCAACAGGGATGAAAAATTTCAATGGGATGTTGCGGTGGAATGTGCCGATAGAAAATTTGGAGATTTCTACAATACATCGCGGTGCGTCTGGGCCGAGAAAATTTATGGAAGAGAAAAAAGTTCCTCAGTATGACGAATGGAATCATTCGCGATATGATTCAAATGGAGTGCTCTATTTGCGCATAGGCGATGTAGATAGAGAATACAAGCAAAAAATAAATTTTTATCGCTCAGTTTTTGGTGATAAAATTTCTCAAGAAGTTTCAGCGATAGACATTCCAAAGACTATTACAGATAATTCAGAATCTCTCGCGCTTTATACGCGACAGCCATTTTTGGAAGCTCGGTTTCTTGATGCGGGTTTAACAACATGGGAAGGGGGATTTGGTGAATTAGTTGATACGGAAATGAAAAAATACGGCAAAGCGGTTGATAAAAGATATAGTAAAAACGAGGTGACTGTTTTCGAGCCAAAGAGAAAGAGCGATGTTTATAGTTATCATATTACCAAGGCGATCTCTCTGGAAGAGAATTTGTTCGCGAATGAACCGCTTACTGAAGTTCTTTATCAATTGTGGCGATTGCCGAAATTTAAAAAAGAATATGGGCTTGAAAAATTTGCTGAGCGGATTCTATCCGCGCGACTTACATCAGTCCAACAAGACTATATTTTTGAATTTATACAGATTCTCCAGCGCGAAGAGCAGAAAAAGTTGAGGGAGATTATTGAAGAGAAAAATTTGCATATCAAAAATTCGTTCCTTTTCAAGATAGCTATGCAAGATAAAAAGATTGAAGATATAGAATCGCTGGCGAGCGAAGTTGAAACAATGAGCGCGGAAGAAAAAGCGCGCGTTAAAAATGCGGCGCGATGGGATAAACAGTCAACCGATTTTTATACGCGCAACGCTCTGCGCACATACGATGCAAAGAAACACGGACCAGATTTTTTTGATTATCTTGAACGGTATCTCATGGCGGCGCATAATCTCGCCGAGCGCGCAAAGGGCCCGCTGAAGGATTATTGAGATCAATTCATGAAGATGCTACTTGACAGTTAATATTACCCGGTAACACTCTGGCATACTAAGGGTGACATAAGCGTTTATAAGTAAAGAATTCTCTCTACATATGTTATTTGTTAAAAATATAATAATGATGCGCTCTGGAAGTGATTGTGCACGACGATAGCCTCTTAAAAGTATTGATTTTAGATGGTAAAAGTGTCACCCTTGAATGTTAACTGTACACTGTATTGACATTTTTTGTGAAATATGGTATTCTTAATTCAGTATTAAAAATAAAGGTTTTAAGGCGCCCGCAAGGATCGAAAACCCTGACGGTTGTTAGGGAAACTGTTCAATCAGTCGCTATTCATGGGAATGGCCTAGATCCTCTCGGCGCCTTACTATTTATGTTCAACATTATTGAACATAAACACACGTTCTATACAATATATAAACACCTTGAATTACGAAATGTGCCCCTGTAGTGTCATTGCGAGCGAAGCGAAGCAATCTCTGCCTCGGAATACGAGATTGCCGCGTCGCTACCGCTCCTCGCAATGACTAAAAATGGCATTTCGTAATTCACGGTAAACAAATTAACTCTACAAGAAAGGAGAAACAATGAATCCAACAGAAGTGTTAAAATTGACGACAGAAATAGGATTCTATTTGCTCTGTCCGTTGATCACCGTTATAGTGATCGTATATAACGCGAAGAAGTTGAATGCGTTATTCGAAATGGATGGATATCTATGGAATGCATTTCTCATGAGTACTCTATATATAGCTACTTACGTTGTATTTCTTATCGTGTGGTTGGCGGGGTTGATGATTCAATTAATTATCGGTGTTTTTTTAGAAAAATATGCGATACAGTATGCGCAGTTATTCAATCAATACGGCGTGTATTCAATCATATTTTTCGGAAACGTTATGCCAAGTCTGTATACTCTATACGAGATAAATAAAATGATTCCAAATCGGCAGACAATACGTGTTGCTCAAAAGGAGACTACATAATGTCAACTCCAGCAACAGTTGTCCTTGACACGAATATCCTCTCTCTTCCAACTGGCAGAAAATTTATCGAGGAAGATTTAAGGGGACGAGAATATAATGGCATCATAAAGATTGAGCGGGTCTGCGTTGAAATCAATACAATTCAATTTGAATTGCAATCGAAAACAGTGCTTTTTCATTTGAAGGATCAATTGAAAAAAAAGATAGATTCAAGCGAATGGGAAGCACACGAAGTCGAATGGTTTAAATTAATTGAACGGCAACTTGGACCGGCGGATAGTAAAGTTATCCAACTTGGAATGAATCTGACTAAAAAATATGGATTAGTAATTATTTTCACGAATGATTACAATTTCAGAAAATACGTGAATAATTTTAATCCAAGGGCGCGGTGTCGGAAAGCGCCAATTTACGCGGCAGCGAATTTCGCGGATATTGTTAATCCGCGCCAAAATTCCGTCTTAATAAGAAAGATAGAAAGATTATCAGGACGAGAATGGGAATGAGATAAATTTAAAAATAAGAAAAATTATTTAGCATAGAAGAAAGGTAAATTAAAATGAGAAATTTCATCGCTTTTATAATGATTGTATATGGCGTGACCATTTCAAGTAGTAATCCGTCAACAGCGATAGGTGATAATATTATTCCTCTCGTGCTCATTATTGGAGGTATTGCAATTCTCGCTTTCGGAAGACGAAGAAATGATAATGATGATTAGTGTTGTTAACACAATAAACAAAAGGCGGGTCTGACAGTTGTCAGGCCCGTTCTCTCTTTTTTTAAATTGTTTACAACTTTTAGACATTTATTTTTGATATATTAAAATTTATCTATACTATAGGACACTATAGGATTTTGAATTACGAAATGTACTTTTTTTGTCATTGCGAGGAGCGAACGGAGTGAGGGACGTGGCAATCTCGCATTCCGAGGCAGAGATTGCTTCACCGCCAGTTGGCGGTTCGCAATGACACTATAGAGGCATATTTCGTAATTCAAGGTACTCGATAATAATATTTTTTATAGATTAATTTTTTATATGGAAGAAAATCAACCGCAACAAAATCAAAATGCGCAACCGTCCGCGCCTGCGCAACAGGTTCCGCAAAGCGCGGCGCCAATTCCATCACAACCACAACCGAGTGCGCCGACGGTGTCTCCAGCGCCGAACGTTCAGCAACCGCAAATTGTTGAAGATATTTTTTCAGATGCGAAAAGCGCTGTGCCAACAACTATTATTCCATCCGCTCCGTCCGTTCCGCAATCTCAACCTGCTCCTCAACCATCAAGTCCGCAGCCGACTCCGACTCCGATGCCGGCAATCGCGCAACAACCAGCTCCGACGGTCCAGTCTGCGCAAGTTACTGCTCCGCCTGTTGCCGCCCCCGCTGAAGAAAAAAAAGGAGGTTCAAAAATTTTTTTGTTGATTTTAAAAATAATTTTGTATATCGCTGGCGTAGCAATCGTTTACGCGGCAACCGCGTATCTTGATAAACATTTTTTGCAAAAAAATAGCGATGCATTGCAAAATCAAGATCAAGAACAAAACGTCGGAGGAGCGCCGCAAGAGCAAGATATTTCCGCTCCGTCCGTTTCGCAAAATAATGAAAGCGGTACGGCCGGCAATCAACCGATAGATTCGGACGGCGATGGACTTTCTGATACTGATGAAGCGCGATTAGGAACTGATCCGTTAAAAACAGATTCGGACGGCGATGGGCTATACGATAAAGAAGAAGTCGAAATTTATAAGACAAATCCATTAAGCGCGGATAGCGACGGCGATGGCATAAACGACAAAGAGGATGTCGCGGGGCAGTTAAATGTGCAGAATGAAGCGGCACAGATAG
>CAZVCF010000018.1:0-8430 GCA_964626355.1 uncultured Gammaproteobacteria bacterium | reverse complement strand
GAACTTCCTAATAATCAACCGATAGAAAATCAACCGCAGACGGTCACGCCTGTTGCAAAAACGGGCAGTCAAGCGCAATCGCCAACAACCGCCCAGGAGCCGGCAAAAAAAGAAGAAAAAAATGAAGAAGCGATTTATGTGATGCAGGAAAAATATCGGTATAACTATGGTGTGAAGATGAACAAGAAAACAACCGTGCTTTTAGGAGTAGCGGCATTTTTAATTATTATGACATCACTCGGAATTATTTTTTATTCGTTTCTCATGCAATACATTGAACGGGTGATCGAAGTGCCGATTACTGATCTTGAAATGCCGCGTCCGCGTCCGATTCCGCCGGCTGCGACGACGACTGTCGCGACAACTACTGAGTCAACAGCGATAACCATGCCGTTTATAAGCAAAGAAATTAAAATTAAAATTGAAGCAACGCACAATAATGCGACAACAAGTTTCGTGGAATTTTTTATTCCCGAAGGCGCGTTAGAAAAAGATATTTCAATCGCAATGAAGATTGATCTCGTTCAATCTATCAGTTCCCTCTATCAAATCGTTGGAGGGATATATAGCGTCGAAGGGGATATTCCGCAATTTTCTAAAAAAGCGTCAATGACTTTTTGGTATGATCAAAAGCTTGTTGACGCGATTCCCGAGAAAGAAATCACCGTCGGATATTTTAAGGAAAATATATGGAGTCCGTTGCCGTCAACAATTGATACGGAAAAAAATGAAGCGCGCGTTGAATTTGATTTTTTGCCGGCACGTGCGTTCGGTTTATTGATTCTCAAAGAAAAAATTATTCAGAAAGCGCCAAAAGAAATTGTTTCGCAGGCGAAACTTTCACAAGATTCTGATGGCGATGGATTGAGTGATATTGAAGAAAGTGTGTATCAGACCAATATCGCGTTTTCCGATTCAGATGGTGATACAAAATCTGACGGTTTTGAGATTATCAATCTAAGCAATCCACTCGTTAAAGAAGAAAATAAATTGGCGATTTCCGGATTGGTTAATGTATATACGAATAAAGACTACAATTATAACGCGCTCTATCCCGCTTCATTTATCGTGCGCGCGATGCCGGAGACGGATAATCAGGAAATAATTATCGTGACAAAAACATCAGAATATTTCAGTATCAATGTTGAAGAAAACGGAGATGGTTCTACCGCGAAAGAATGGTATGCGAAACGCACGCCGTCAGTTGATTCGTCGCAGTTAACCGAATTGACGATTGACGGCAACGACGCGATTCTCGCTCCTGACAGCATGAGTATTTATATTCACAAAGGCAATAGAATATATATTCTCGGATATAGTCTTGGCGTGGAAAGCGAAGCGAATTTCAAGACGACATTCCAAATGTTGATTAACAGTTTTAAAATTATTGAACCGCCTCCGATTATATCAGAAGCAGGGCAATCGGAAAACGCGCCGACTTCATCGCCCGAAGAATTACCACCGCCGGAGGAATAGAAAACGAATTATGAATGACGAATCATAGGTTATTGTAAATGTAAAATGTAAATATCAAAATGAAAAATGACAGTGTAAAATTCAAAATGAAAAACAAAGAGATATAAAGGTGATTGATAATTTATGATATATTTGTTTAAAATTTTGGATTTTAGATTTGGAAAAATTAGATTTAATTTTTTAATTTTGAATTGTCATTTTACATTTTGATTTTTACACTTTGATTTTATCTCATGTCCACCGTTTCTGTTGCCAACCCGTATCACTATCGCATCGATATATCGTTTGTTCGCGCGAGCGCGAAGAAAATGTTGCAAAAAATGAAAATAAAAAAAGAGGCGAGTATCGTTTTTGTTGATGACGCGCATATCAGAAAACTAAATAAACACTATCTTCATCACGATAGAATAACTGATGTGTTGAGCTTTATGGTGAACGATAATAAAATGATAGGCGAAATTTTTATTTGCGCGCCGCAGATGATTCGGCAGGCGCGTCGTTACAAAACATCGGTCAAGGTTGAACTCAAACGATTATTGGCGCACGGCATACTACATCTTATCGGTTATGATCATATAAAAGTAGGGGAGAGGAAAATGATGAGAGTGAAGGAGAAGGAGTTATTACAAATGTAAAATTAAAAAATCAAAATGAAAAATGACAGTTTAAAATCAAAAAATTTTATATCTTGGAGGTTTAACCTCTAAAATATTTTTTTCGGATTTTAGATTTAAGATTTGTTTTTATTTGTTTTGGGTTTTGGATTTGGAATTTTTGTCATTAATTCGTTAACTCGTTAATCCATTAATTTATAAATTTATAATTCAATTTTTGCATTTTGCATTGTCATTTTGATTTTTGATTTTTACATTTTGAATTCAATGAATGAAAGATCGTCTGTTAGTTGGATTGGATTTGGGAAGCGGCACGATTCGTGTCGCTGTTGGCGAATTGGGGCAGGACGGTGAAACGCGAATTATCGGCGCGGTTGAAGGCGATTCAGAAGGCATTAGTAAAGGAATGATTATCAGTATAGAAGACGCGGTCGGGAGCATTACCGCGTGTTTTGAGAAAGCTGAACGAATGGTCGGAAAACCGCTTGAACGCGCGATCGTCGGTATCTCTGGATCGCATATTATTTCTCAGGAAACGCGCGGCGTTATTTCCATTTCTGAAGCGGACGGCGAGATCAAAGATCGCGATGTCGCGCGCGTAATCGAAGCGGCGCGCACGGTCGCGACGCCGCCGAATTATGACATCATTCATATTATTCCGCGTTACTTCACGGTTGACAGTCAGCCGTATATCAAAGATCCGCTTGGTATGACTGGCGTGCGTCTTGAGGTTGACGCGCAAGTCATACTTGGATTATCAAGTCAGATTAAAAATTTGACGAAATGCGTGATGCGCGCGGGACTCGCGGTTGATGATATCGTCTTCAGTCCGCTTGCGTGCGCCGAGGCGGTGCTTACGAAAAAACAACGAGAACTTGGCGTTCTCGTTGTTAATTTTGGCAATACAACAACGAGTATCGCGGTATTTGAAGAAGGCGACGCGCTTACCACGAAAGTTCTGCCGATCGGTTCACGGCATATTACCTCCGATTTAAGTATCGGATTTAGAATTCCGCTTGAAGTTGCCGAAGCGCTTAAAATTAAATACGGGACATGCAACGCCGAAGAAACGCGATCATTTGACGCGGTGCATTTGTCAGAATTTTCTTCAACGGAAACGGGGAGCGCGCATATGCATGAAATAGCGGAAATCATTTCCGCGCGTATGGAAGAAATTTTACGTATGATTGATAAAGAATTATTGTCGATTCAACGGAGCGCAAAATTGCCTGCTGGCGCGGTACTCACCGGCGCTGGAGCACAATTGCGCGGTCTTACCGATTTGGCAAAAAAAATATTGCGTTTGCCGGTTTCAATCGGAAAACCATTAGGCGTGAAAAGCATCGCTGATGAAGCAAACGAAGCGATGTTCTCAACCGCGATTGGATTGATTATATGGGGCAAAAACACGGCGCCGCGCGCGATGGAATCCAACAAAGAAGGCATATTCAAAAAAACAGGAAAATGGTTCAAAAATTTAATTCCGTAGGCGAGAAAATTCCAAATCACAAGCACCAACATTGTAAATCACAAATTACAAGCACCAAATTACAAACAAATCCAAAGCACAAAGCACAAAACAAATGATAAATAAATTCAAAACATTCTAATTTGTTTTTTTTTGAATTTTGAATTTCGGATTTGTTTGTGATTTGGAATTTGTAATTTTGGATTTTCTCCTAGTATGGACAAAAAATGCGAGATAATGTAGAATTTTTTCATATTCATTGATGGTAATTTATGGCAAAACGAAAAAGCAATTTTGCGAAGATTAAAGTGGTCGGCGTTGGCGGATCAGGCGGTTCCATCGTGAACAGAATGGCGAAATTTAAAATTCCCGATGTTGAATTTGTCGCCATCAACACGGACGCGCAGGCGCTTAATAATGTAACATCGCACAAGAGATTGCGCATTGGAAAAAATGTGACGCGCGGATTGGGCACGGGAATGAATCCGGAACTTGGTCAGCGCGCGGCAGAAGAAAGTAGAAATGAAATCAAAGATATGCTCGCGGGAGCTGATATGGCATTTATCACGTGTGGTCTTGGCGGCGGAACGGGAACAGGCGCGTCTCCAGTGGTTGCAGACATCGCGCGCGATATGGGTGTCTTGACGCTTGGTTTCGTGACAAAGCCATTTACTTTTGAAGGAAGGCAACGTATGGTGACCGCGGAACAAGGATTGCGGGAACTGTCCGGAAAAGTTGATACAATCATAACAATCAACAACGAAAATTTGTTGAGTTTTGTCAACAAAGATGTTTCACTCTTGAACGCGTTTGCGATTGTTGATACAGTACTTCATCAAGGCATTCAGAGTATCGCGGAAATTATCACGGTTCCGGGTCTTATCAATGTTGATTTCGCGGATGTGCGCACGATTATGCAAGGCGCGGGAACCGCGCTTTTAGGAATCGGTAAAGCGGAAGGGGAGAGCCGCGCGATGAAAGCAGCGAAAATGGCAATTGAAAATCCGCTTATTGATCTTGATTTGAAAGGCGCGCAAGGAATCGTGTTTATCATTTCAGGCGGTCCGAATTTAGGGATGCATGAAGTTAATGAAGCAGGCAAGATTATCGCTGATTTCGCAGATCCGAACGCGAAAATTATTTTTGGCACCGTGCTTGATGACACGCTTAAAGATGAAGTGAAAATAACGTTGGTCGCGACAGGCTTCTCAAATATCAAAGACAAGAAAGAAAATACCGCATTCAAAGTGTCTCCAATGACTGGCGATTATCCGAAGAAATCTTTTTCCTCTCCATCTCCGTCTGCTCCGCGCAAACGAGACGAAGCTGACGATCGAGGAGAAAACGAATCATTTGACGACGATGAACTTGATATCCCTGCGTTTTTACGGAAAAAAATAAAATCGTAGGAAAATTTTAGGAATTACCGAAGTCGAACCTCGATAATTGAACTCTTAAAGTTTTTAAGAAATTAGATTTTTAAATCATTGCTTGCTTTTTCATGCAGGTGCATGAAAAAGCAAGCAATGATTTATTTTTATTTAGTCCTCGGAAGTTAGACTTTCGAGGATTTTTCAACTTGTAGAGGTCAGACCTCTGTAAATTTTATAACCATTTTCTTGTGTATAATTTCTTTTTGTTGTTGGAAAATCGACTATACTATAGATATGGTTTAGGGTTATAGCCAATAGTGTATAGTATGATTTTTAATCTACTCACCATCGACTACTCACTATTTTTCTTTATTCTATTTTATATTTACTATCTTTTCCTAATCCCCTAACCCCCTAATCTCCTCTTTCTATGCGTCGCCCCTTTTCGCTTATTCTTGGTTTTTTTATCGGCATGCTGTTTGCAGTTCCGGTCCTGATTGCGCTTGCGCAATCAGAATTACTTTTTATGTTTGACAAATCGAATCGCACGCTTAATCTCCAGCAAACAAAAATTGTGAATATAGGCAACCTCGGCATCGGGACGACGAATCCAGAAGCAAATCTTGCAGTGATAGGAAATCGCGTAGTATTTGGTGGTAATAAAACAATTGGAAATTATGCTACGAATGATACCGTATTAGAACTGCAAAATCAAAATGAAAACGCTGCATCGTATTTACGACTAGGGGCTCTTAATTCTTCTCTCTATTTTGCAGTAAATGATGGGTATAAATATACGGGTTTGTTTGCTGAAGGGAATCCTTTCATATTTTATATTGGAGGTAAGGAAAGAATAAGAATCGCTACTTCCGGCAATATCGGCATCGGGACCGCGGCACCAGCATATAATTTACATATAGCGCCACCTTCTGGTTATTCTCGTCTTGTTGTTCAGGGCGTTGGAGGCGCTGGTTTAGCAACCGGTATTCATATCCTTCAAGGGAATTCAGCTGCTACGATAGGATATGCTGGTACGAGCAATGTATTAGTTATTGGGAATGAGGGTACATTTAATACACAACATTTAGCTATTACTCCGACAGGAAAAATCGGAATCGGGACGACCAATCCATTATATTCTCTTGATGTGAATGGAAGTTTACGCGTTAATGATAAAGTTGGCATCGGCGGCGCCCCGACAAGCGATAGACTTAAAGTGTACGGTTCTGTGAACGCTAGTTCTGTGAGCGCTGGGAATGTAACTGCGGATAATCTTGATATTAACACCGTGGCAACGATTAAATCACTGGCGGTTGAAAACAATTTTACCGTTGGCGGCTATCCAATGGTTGGCGCGATTTCAAGCGGTGACGGAAGTGTCTCGATTGCGTCAAGTACGATCAGCGGCGTGAGAGCGTACGCGCTTTCCGTTGCGCCGGGAATAGGAGTACAGAAACACATAGATCCGCAATTATGCCAGACAACAGGCGGAATTATCATGGGACTCAATGAAGATACAACGCCGATAAGTTCGCTTTGTTATAGCGCTGAAGCAATGAAAATTGATAATAATAAAAAAGCGGTATATTTCGCGCAAAGTGGAACAAACGCTAACGTCGGCATCGGGACAACTGCGCCGGGTGCAAAATTTGAGATCAACGCAGTCTCTGGCGAGTCATTGTATATTAAGGGTTCTCAGGCAGAAATAGATGCTCGTTTTCTTTCCACGAATGGAGATTGGCAAGTAGGAACCAACGACAATGGCAATGGCACAAATAATAACCAATTTTTTATCTATGACACCGCGTATCGTTTCACTGTACAAAAAGGCACCGGCAATGTTGGTATCGGGACCACGGCGCCAGGGTATAAACTTGAGGTGGCAGGGGATATCTATGCCAATAGCGGGTGGTTGAGAACAAGCGGTGACGCTGGCTGGTACTCCGAAAAGTGGGGCGGTGGGTGGTATATGTCTGACAGTTCATGGATACGTTCGTATAATAACAAGAATATTTATCATAATTCAGGCATTTTGAGAACCGATGGTACCTTGCAGGTGGGAGACTCTGGCGCAACACTTTCTGTTGTTTCCGGAGGTGACTTTGCTTATAAAACCAATGTCCTTTTTGCAAACACTACCGGCAACGTCGGCATCGGGACCACGGCGCCGGGGGAGAAATTGGATGTAAGTGGAACAGGGCGATTCACAGGAATAGTAAGGTCTGACTCGAGTGTTCCATTTGTATTTATGAACGGAGATAGAACTGGTGATTACAATCAAACCGCTATTTATGCACCCCAAAATGACACTTCCGTCACAAATACGAATGGTATATTCATTGAAAGAGGAAGATTAACAAATTCAGCATCAGCAGAGATAAGGTACTTTACTATTGGCGCTAGAGGAGGACAAGTACAATGGTCTGTTGATGGAAACGGGAGTGTAATTCAGACAGGCAACCTAACAGTTCAAGGTACTGGGGACAGCTCAATCGCCGGCAATGTTGGCATTGGAAAGACTGCGCCGGGAGTGAAACTAGACGTTAATGGCAGTATTCGTCTAAGTGGCGCAATAAAATCAACAGGTTCAGCAAAAACGTATGGCGGAATTGATATCTGGGGTAAAAAAGGTGGTTACAGCGGAATTAATTTTTTTGATGGAACCGGAACCTACGAATCTACATTTATGGTTGATGTTGATGGCGCCACAGGTATGTATCAAGAAAATATAGGATGGCAATGGTACTGGGCTGGAGACACGTTAACGGTAGGCACTGTGCCGTGGGCTCGTATTTCTGATTTCACAGGCGATACAAGTCCTGATTCTATTGCAGACGATGATACAATCTCTGACTCAGAGGCAAGCGATACGCTGACTATTAATAATGGATTACTCTATGCTCCAACTTCCGGCAACGTCGGCATTGGGAAGACGGATCCTGCGGTGAAACTGGACGTAGCAGGTGCTATACGTACAAATTCAGGCGGTTATAAAAGCGATGATGTTGGAGGTACAGGCTCTGCAGCCTATTTCCCAAGCGGAATGTATTCTACCGGAGCCACTAATTGGCTATATGCAAATACAACTTATATTGGCGAGGCTCCATCTAATGGAAAGGGTCATCAATTTAATGTCGGCGCTAACAATACAGTAAGTGCATATCTTGCAATTGGCACCGGAAATGTCGGCATCGGGACCACGGAACCTTCGCAAAAATTAGATGTGAATGGAACAGTGAGAGCAGGGGATTATAATTTATGTGTATGCGTGAAGGCAGACGCGAAAACTGTTACTGCGGGGGGCGAGAAGTGTACAGGAGTTGGAGATGGTTGGAGTGATTGGTCAGACACAGCAAACAACGGTAATGGAGTCGAAGATACAAGAGTTGCAATTAGAATATTCGTTTCTGATAGTACTTGCTCCAGCTTCAACACCAATAATCCTGTATGAGGCCACCCATTTTTGCACTCCTGGGACATCGCGGAAGAGGAAACAATA
>CAZVCF010000017.1:0-19951 GCA_964626355.1 uncultured Gammaproteobacteria bacterium | reverse complement strand
AAGCCGAACATTTATAAAAGAATGTTCGGCTTTTATGCTATCCCGCCCCAGTTCCAGCGGGTGTCTTATCTTTACGAACTATATACTCCAAGGACGCTTGCAGCTTCGTTTAGTGCTGTTTAAACATTTTGCGTAGAACTGAAGCGGGACAAGTTCCCGCACCTTTTGACGATATTCTTTGAACGCGCGTTCTGCGCGCGTATCGTCGAAAGGTGCGGGATTTATGCTACACCAAGCGGTCCTTTCGATATCGTTATAATCAGTTTTTGCGCGGATACAATTTCTTTGATTATCGCGCTGATAGTCGCGAAAAGTTGCGCATCGCGTTGTTTTGTGGTGAAATCCGCGATACGTTGAATTGAATCGCCGATTAAAATCGCAAAATTTTCATTATCAAGTCGCAAACCAGCTTCGCGCATTTTTTCCGCATTTTGCGTTTTGAGCGCGTCAGAAATGAGATGCTCATAAAAAGATAATCGTTCCGGCGGTTGTATGGCAAGCAGTTTGAAGCATACGGTCAGTTTTTGAAGAATAAAAAAATCGAGCCGTAGCATTTCGCGGATTTTGTATTCGCGGTCATCCATAGTAATCGCTCCATTTTTTGTCTATTTGTTTTGGAAAGAACTGATATAATAGAGGTATTAACCTGTATTATCTGCGTTCGCTCGGATATGAAATTGCTATTTCATTTCACTCGCTCACTTGATAATAATAGCGATAGATAGCATAAAGTCAATTGATCTCGAATTTTTAACGCGACAGGCCACTTTATTTGTCAATCATATAGTGAACATGATATTTAAATGTAAAATGCAAAAATCAAAATGGAAAATGACAATGATAAAATGTAAAATTTACATGAAACGCTTTGCTTAATTGTGTTCTATTTTCTTATAATAATTAAGGAAAGCAAGAACAAAATATTTCGATTTTAAAACGATTAAGAATCATCGACAAAGTTGGAATAATACAAAATGTAAAAATGAAGGCAACAAATAATTTTAACATTTTAGATTGTCATTTTGATTTTTGCATTTTGATTTTTAAATTTTTTGAGCTACTATCCGTATACTATATCTAAACGCGGAGATGCTGAATTAAAGAAAAATTATGTATACAGTAAGATATCTTATAATCCATTACGATGAAATCGCTTTGAAAGGCGATAATCGCGCGCTGTTCGAAAAGCGGTTAATGGAAAATATTATGCGAAAATTTTCTGCTTCGCCGGCAGGCGGGCTATTGGTGAAATTAGAAAGAAGATACGGAAGAATTGTCGGCGAGATTTCTTCTTCGGTCACCGAAGAAGAGATTTCGCCGATTCTTTCAACTGTTTTTGGCATTGCGAACTGGGTAATTGGTTATCTGATCGCGCGATATGAAACAAAAAATGAAGACGCGCGGAAAACGATTGAGAACGTCGGCTCGCGCGTTATAGAATTATTACGAGATAAACAATTTGAACGTTTTGCGATTAATGCCAAACGGTCGGATAAAAATTTTTCGCTTACATCAATGGAAGTTAATGTGATAATAGGCGAACTAATCCAGAAAAAATTAAATAAAAAAGTTAATTTGAAAACGCCGGACATAACCTGTTATTTGGAAATTGCCGATGGCGATATTGTGTGCTACTTTAATAAATCGGTCGGCTTGGGCGGATTGCCTGTCGGCGTTTCAGGAAAAGTTGTCTCTCTTATCTCAGGCGGCATTGATTCGCCGGTCGCGAGTTTTAAAATGATGTCGCGCGGTTGCGAGATTGTGTACGTTCATTTTCATTCATATCCGCAAACGGATCGCGCGTCAATCGAAAAAGTAAAACGGCTTATCGGTATTCTTAATTCTTTTCAGGGAAAATCAACTGTATTTTTTGTTCCTTTGCTTGATATTCAAAAATATATTGTAGTTAACGGTCATCAGAAAAGCGCGGTTATTCTTTATCGCCGTTCAATGATGCGAATGGCGTTAATTATTGCGAAACGAGTTAATGCGGAAGCGCTGGTTACCGGAGAATCGGTCGGACAAGTCGCGTCGCAGACACTTTCAAACGTCAGAACGATATCCGAAGCTGTGTCGTTTCCTCTTTTGCGGCCGTTGATTGGATCGTCAAAACAAGAGATTATTGATTGCGCGCGGAAAATCGGAACCTACACGATTTCCATAGAACCGCACGAAGATTGTTGTTCGCTCTTTATCCCTGTTCATCCCAAGACAAAAAGCGAAATAGACGAAACGCGCGCGATTGAGAAAAAACTCGAAATTGATGCGTTAGAAAAAAGAGCATTGGAAGAAGTGGAGATAGTGCATTATTAATTCGAAACCTAAGAACCTAAGAAGCTATTTCTATGATTAAAACTATCATCACGAATAAAAAAGCACTTTTTGATTATGAAGCGCTTGAAAAATTAAGCGCGGGTATTGCGTTAAAAGGATATGAAGTGAAGTCTGTCAAACGTGGAATGGTTGATTTGACCGGAAGTTACGTATCCATTGATCAACACAATAGTGTATGGATCTTTAATATGAAGATAGCTCCGTATCCGCAAGCGAACCTAGGGGTTGCGTACGATCGCGCGCGGCCGCGCGCACTATTACTCACACGGAAAGAAATAAGTAGTCTTGTTGGAAAAATGCGCGAGAAGCGATTGACAATTATACCGCTTTCAGTGTATACTCAATCAGGATTAATTAAGATAGAGATCGGTGTGTGCAGAGGAAAAAAGAAATACGACAAAAAGGAGATTATTAAAAAACGAGACGAAGAACGGTTATTAAGGAGAGAAATGAAGTATGATAAAAGTTAAAAACTAAAAATGAAAAGTGAAAAACGTGAATACAGAATTATGAATTAAGAATTATGGATTATTACAAATACAAAAATCAAAATGTCAGATAAAAATTCAAAAATGAAACAATAATTTTACATTTTGCATTGTCATTTTACATTTTGATTTTTACATTTTGCATTTTTCACGGGGATGTCTATAGTTGATTGGATAGGTTAATGCGTGTGTGCGTTTCTGTTTGGGATTTCAGTAAAAAATCTCACAATGATAAATGCCAAAAATGCATTTAATCGGGCGATCGCGGCGTTGAGCCTCGAGCCCGTTGCCGTCCCGGCATAATATTAGGGGAGCAGGATCCGAACCACTATCAATTGAGCGGAGTAAATTCAGGCAAGATTCGAGGCGCGAGGAGCGACGCGTATCAAGAGGAAAGATACGCAAGCGACGAGCAACGAAGAAGATTGCCTGAATTTACCCGCCCTGAAGGGAAGTCAAAAAATGAATGCTTTCTGCGTTGCTCCTCCTCACGGTAACGCCCTGCTATTACCGCTTCGTCGTCGCGCCTTGAAATCATTCATTTTTTGACTTCTCAATCTGATGGTGGTTCGGACCCTGCTCCCCAAGAGGGAACTCAAAGGAAGATACCTCGCTATTCTTTTGAGTTTTATAAGTGAGGCGGGATGCGCATGAGCGCTCCATTGTAGTGCGCATCGACAAATAAAAATGGAGTCCCGGTAGGATGAAGTTGCCTTGTGAATAATCTTACCCGAGAAAATCAACAAGGATACAAACGTAGATCGCGCGCAGTACCTACCCAAGACGCGGGTGTAAATCCCGCCATCTCCACCACTTCGCGTCCCGACTGCTGTCGTGACGCTCCGCGGTGCACGCACCAACCGTATAAAGCATAAACTTTTTTATTTGAGCGAAGTGGTGTGCCGCGAAGCCTCGGCGAAGTGGCACTACTATAAACACTTCGCGTAAGCGAAGGATGCCCTTCGAAGCCTTGCGCGTAGAAGGGCGAACAATAGCTTTTAGGAATTAGGAAATTAGATATTTAGAATTTCTAATAAGCTATAAGCTATAAGCTAATTTCTATTATTAAGTATTATCGCATTAATAATAAGATTCAAGCGAAACAGCTTCGTCTTCTAGACGAAGAAGAAAATCATTTAGGCATCAAGTCGCTCGAGGAAGCGCTCGCGTTCGCGCAGTCAAAAGATTTTGATCTGATTGAAATTAATCCGACTGCCGATCCTCCGGTTGCGAAATTGGGAAATTTTGGACAGTTTATGTACGAGGAAAAGAAAAAGGAAAAAGTGGCAAAAAAGGCGAAAACGGGGATGAAAGGAATTCGTCTTTCGTTGCGTGTCGGCACACATGATCTCGAGGTTAAGGCGCAACAAGCGCATAAATTTCTTTCAGAAGGCAATAAGGTAAAAATAGAAATGATTTTGAAGGGGCGAGAGCGATCGCATAGTGCTTTCGCGAAAAAAGTTTTTGAAAATTTTTTTGCCTTGCTTGGCGACGGTTCGTTCGAGATCGAAACACCGTTGACAAGCGAAGGAAATAAATTAATTCTCATCATAAAGAAATGAGTTTCAAAACAAAAACATCTGTTGCAAAACGGTTCCGCATTACCTCGACGGGGAAAATTTTACGCCGTTCATGCGGGCAGGATCATTTTAACGCGCGCGAGCGCGGAAAAACAACGCGCAATAAACGGCGCGGAGCAGTCTTATTCAAAGGTTTCGCGCGCACAATTCGCCAGGCATGCTCGTAACGATAAATGCAAAAATCAAAAATCAAAATGAAAAATGACAATTTAAAATTAAAAAATTATCATTGAAAATTGATTCATTAATTTTATAGATTTAGGAGAAATTCAGTATCTATCCAAAAAATGTATAAAATTATGGAATAGTAACATTAGATTAGACGATCAACGGTTTCGTGAAATTTTTTCTAAGTGAGAGTAGAGAAAAATATTCATCTCTATCAACTTGTGATTTTTAATTCAATTTTTCATATCCGAAGTGAGCGAGGCAAGATAAAAAATGTTTTATCTTGCCGAACGAACAAGGATATATCGGAGATATTTTGTTTTTGTTTTTCCTAATTTCCTAATGCCTAAAATCCTAATTCCTATTCTATGAGTCGAGTTAAACGAGGTTTAATGCATATAAAACGGCGACGCAATTTATTGCGGCGCTCAAAAGGGTTTCGCTGGGGGAGAAAAAGCAAGATTAAACTTGCGAAAACCGCTGTTAAAAAAGCTGGCGCGTACGCGTATCGGGATCGTCGCGTTAAAAAACGAGAAGCGCGAAAATTGTGGCAGGTAAAAATCAATGCTGCGACTCGACTTGGAGAAATGTCATATAGTAAATTTATACATCTATTGAAAGAAAAGAATATCATTTTAGACAGAAAAATTTTATCACAAATCGCGGAAAAATGGCCGAGTGTGTTTGAAAAGATCATGGCGCGCGCGAAGGAATAAATTTACTGAGATGGTCACAAAACTATTTCTGCTGCAATTTTAGCTTTTCGGCTACGGGCTTCGTCAGACATCGCACAATGTCTTTCACCGTAGTTCTACTACGGCTTCAAGCCATTGTGCTCGTCTTCCTCGCCTCGCCTGAAAATCTAAAATTTCGCTACGAAATAGTTTTATAACCATCTCACTTTCATTTTTAGTTCGAAACGTGAACGTTGGACGAAATTCGATATATTATTTTTGCGGTTTGGCGTTGCAAAAGGCAATCGCCTTTTTTTATTTTGTTTTTTTGGCGCGCGCGCTCGGCGTTGATAATTTTGGAAAATACGCGTTTGCCCTCTCGTTCGGAGCGATTCTCGCAGTGCTGTTTGATTTGGGCGCGAACCAATTGACGGTGCGCATTGTGGCGCAGGAGAAAGAAAAGAGCGGATCACTTGTCGGATCGCTACTTATTTTTAAAATGATTGTTTCTGCGTGCGTCGCGGTTATTTTTTTTATCGCGTTGCGTTTTCTTCCTTACGATGAGATTACCAAACAGATGATCGGTCTCGCGATGTTTGTGGTGTTGTTTGATGTTTTTTCAAATGTGTTTTGGGCGGTATTGCGCGGTTTACAGAATATGAAATATGAAGCAATCTCCGTCATTCTCTATCAAGGATTAATTTTTTTCTTGAACTGGATGGTGGTGCGTTACCATCTGCCGTTGTATTATACGATCCTTTCGCTTGTTATCGCGAGTTTTTTGAATATGTTTTTTGGTTGGGCAATCATGAGAAGGTTTTTTAAAACGAACTATACGTATTCTTTTGACGAACTTTCGAATGCCGCGCGGCGCAGTTTTTCATTTTTCGTGGTTATTGTGGCAGGAACACTCTATTCGTATATTGATGTGGTCGCGCTCGGAACGATTGGAACGAGCGAAGCAGTTGGTTTATATAGTTCCGGACAAAAAATTCCCAATTCATTACGGATTATTCCGATTGCGCTTTCCGCGGCGTTGTACGGCGCCGCAAGCGTGTACTACAAACGTGGCGAGCAATTGATTATCAATACGGTCGTTCATCGCGCGCTTTCCTATTTGATGCTTTTTGCCGTGCCGGTCGCTGTTGGATTATTTTTTCTGCCTCATCAAGCGGTTAATCTTATTTTTGGAAGCGATTTTTATGGCGCGGGATTGTCGCTTAAAATTATGGCGCTTTCCGTACCGCTTATTTCTATCGATTATGTTTTTTTTACGATGTTGAACGCGGTTGGATATGAAAAATATAACGCGTATAATCGCGGTTTTGGCGCGCTCCTCATTCTCGCAATAAGTATTCTCCTTGTTCCTCGTTTTCAGCATGTGGGAACCGCGTGGGCAACATTTGCAAGCATTATTATTTTGAATTTCGTCAGTATTTTTTTATTACGGAAAAAGATCCAATGGGATAGAGCGTATATTCTGAAAAAAGGCGGAGCAATTATCGGAGCATCTTCTGTTATGGGATTGATTGTTTTTTTATTAAGAGATCGTCTTTCGTTTTTTGAAATTGTCGGCGTCGGCGTGTTCGCGTACGCGGTATTAATTTATTTTTTCAAAGCGGTGACAAAGAAAGACATCGTGTACTTATGGAGTCTCTTGCCGATAGGGAAACTGAAAAGTTCTATTTCAGATGAATAGAAAGTAGAAGTGTATTGTGCTACGAAATATATATGCCAATAGCGAAATTTAAAATTTAAATCTCAAAATGTAAAATGATCCATCCTCCGTAGCAGTAGCAAATGCGCACTACTCTATAATTTTTTCAGAAAATACAAGTTAAATAAAATTGTTTATTACATGAAACTACTGCTACTGCGGAGGACGGGCAATGCAAAATGTAAAATTTATTTTTTAAAATTTTTAAATTTTGATTTTTACATTTTTTTTGAATTTGTTTCGGATTTCGTGCTTCGGATTTTGATTTTATTTAAAGCGCTCTATGCAGAGGATAGAACTCGTTATGTTTAATATGTCCTCGTATGCTGAATGGGAGCGAGGCGCGTATAATCGCAATTGCGCGATTTTCAATGAATTGAAAAAACGTCCGGATATCGGGCGTATTATTTGTATTGATTTTTTGCCGTTTACTTTTCGACGCGCGGCGCGCGCGCTGTTTGAAACGATTATCAACGGCGCGCGCGGAGAAACAACGCATCGAAATTTTTTTACGAAAATTATCCGTGTTGAAAACGCCGATAATCAGCAGTGCGAAATTTTTATTTATTCCTCTATTATTTATTTTTTTTCAAAAAAACGATTTCTCAACGAACTCAATTTTTTTCTCTCTTCATTGCAACCTCATGACGCAACGCCGATGCGCCGTATTCTTTGGTCTTGTTTCCCGATGTTTGGAGAATATGATCGCATTTCGCGCGATCTCTTTGTTTTCGACACCGTTGATAATTGGCTTGAACACTCATCGTTGTATCAATGGCGAGAGACACTCGAGCGCAATTATAATCGCATTGCGCGCGAGGCGGATATACTATTCACGGTCAGTAATAATTTAATCGATTTTTGGCGCGCGCGAGGGAGAGAAGAGAGGGTGTATTGGATATCAAATGGCGTTGACGGGGACGCATATCAAAAAATATATACTATTCCAAAAGATTTACAAAAAATACCAAAGCCATGGATTGGATACGTTGGCACAATAGAAAATAGAATCGATTACGATCTTCTCGAATATATCGCGCGCGCGCATCAAGACAAATCATTTATTCTTGTCGGACCGATATGGAATTATGGATTTGTGCCGAATGTTTTAAGAAATAAAATAGGAAAATCGGAAATTCAAAAGCGATTCGCCGCGAGTAAAAACATTTATTTTTTCGGACGGAAATCGCATCAGAAATCAGCCGAGTATATCATGAATTTTGACGCGTGCTTTATTCCGCACAAAATCGATGAATTCAATCGGTATACATTTTCAATGAAAGCGCTTGAGTATATTGCTGCAGGCAAGCCGATTATTACTACTGCGACGAGCGGTGTGGAAAATCTTGGAGAGTATTGTTATATTGCTCGCAATAAAGAAGAGTTTAGCGCGCAGATCTCGCTCGCCCTACAGCAAAAAAAATCCATCAATAGAATGGATTTTTTGAAAACGTATTCATGGAAAACAAAAGTTGATGAAATGGTACAAAAAATGTAAAATGTAAATATCAAAAATCAAAATGACAAAGAAAAAATGTTAAAATGATTTTAGAATTTTAAACTTTTTAATACTGAATTGTCATCTTCAGTTTTTAATTCGAAAAGGCCCCGACTTTTCATCAGGGGCCTTCATTTTATTTTTTATTCCTCGTAACAAACATTACAATTGCAATAATTACCGCGAGAATTATAGTGAACACGACTACTCCCGCCTGTTCTAGTGCTATCGGATTGTTTCCTAACGCGTTCATCTTTTTTCCTCTGTTTTATTAATGACTCATTTTATAACTAGTGAGGTTCAGTCTCACTTGCTATCATTGCTGTTTTCTATCAATATTCGCGCGAAAATAGTTGAATCCTTGGACATTTTTCGGACAACCGCATTCTGCGCAACAGCCGTTTTTTAATTCTTGCCCGAATTGAATAGCGAATTCATGGCAGAGACAACCGTTACAGAATTCGTTTATAACATATTCATTGGTAAGCGGATTGTGTATTTTCATAATTTCCTTTGAGATTTTTATATATTTTTTCCTTTGTTGTCTCGTTGCTTCTCTTGCTGTTCATCAATTTCTTCAAATCGTTTATGCGTGTCATATATTGCATAGGCGCCAATTATCAATAGAACGACGATCGACACCAATCCAATCCTTATACTTATGTCTAGAAGATCCATATTTCTCCTCATTTTTTCAACTATCAAAGATGAACTTTTATAGTGAAAATTTATTTAACGGTGATAGATAACGACTCCCATCCCATAGTTCTAATTCGTAATAGTATGCTATTTCGGATAGTTTTTTTTGTATTTTCGAGACATCTTCACTCTCGTTGATTTTTAAAACCATAATATCAAATTTGCATTCATACTCTTCAACCGTGATGCCGAATACTTCTTTTAGCTTTTTTGCATAGTCAGGCTTTCTAAAATCATAAAGAATTAGAAATTTTTCGTTTTTAAATACGTCTCGCGCAAATATTTCTTTGTCAAACGATTCATGATCTGAAAAATAAAATTTTTCCATTATATACCCTTTCAATTTTTTTTCTTAATCTCTTTAATTTCAGCTATATTTATGGATGAATAAATGTAGCATGCTGTTTTCTGATATATACCGAGATACCTTTATACACTGTCGGAATAGGAATGTCTTTGGGAAGCTTTTTTTTCAGAATTACCGCGATGCCATTGGTGCTCGTTATTTCAGTTCCCGAAACATATTGAGAGTAAGGCTCGGCGAACAGATATACTGCGTTAAACTCTTCGTGAATTTGTTCAATTTCTTTTTTTGTTTTCATTTTTTATTTCTCCTTATCTCTTTACGTTTGTATTATCGCTGTTATCGGTAACGCAGTTTCCGTTGAGCCACACTTGAACGTATATCGTTGCCGATCCAAACGCTTTCGCGATTCTTTTTGCTTCTTCAAATCCGTCGAAAACAGGCGTACTTTCGCATTCAATAATCGCGATTTCAGATTTGATGAAATTGGTTATTTGTTTTTTATGACTGGAAAATAACAATTGGAACAAGTCGCTTATTTCTTCCGGCGCTTGCCCTGCGTAATAGAGAACAACAATCGCGCCGACCCTATATTTTTCTTTGATATAGGCTTCGACGAGTTCATCTTTTGTAGCGAATTTTAGTTGTTTCATTTTCCCTTCTTATCTTATTGTTTGTATTGAACTATTTAATAGAATAGCATGATATCTTTTTTTGTCAAGAAAATGGTAAACCCCTCGTCCCGCGATGCGGAATGAGGGGTTTAATTTATTTGTTTTATCTCCAAGGAATATCAAACATCTTGGCAAGCTCCATCTGCAATTCAGCGATTTTTTCGAGTGTCAATTTATCCGCAAAAACAATTTTTTTATCTTTGTCAGAGATATGATCGCATACTTCAACGGTGTCAGAGAGAATCCGTCCCTTCGGATCGAATTCTATAGTCACCTTAACCATTCCGTGTTCAACTACCTTATTCATATTATTTTCAAATTCAGTATCTTTGACCATTGCTCCGGTCATAACACCTAAAACAGTTTTGCCGAATGAAGACATATGCACAAATGCCTGCGTATGAAAATTTGCCACAAGCACAACTGGTATCGTCTGTAATTCTTTTTCGGGCCAATCAATAAGCGCTTTTTGGAAAAAGTTTCCCGTGTCCTGGATTTTTTTGCTTCGTGATTCAGCTCCGCCTTGATGTGGATGTTTGACGCCTATGGTGATACCGTTGAGCGTGAATGTCCTACTTTCTCCAATACGAATAATTTTTTCGTTGATGATCTTTGCAACTTCGGCAAAAGGCATATCCATCCGTTGTTGTTCTTGGAGAAACATATAGACCGCCGGAACAAGTTCTGAACGCAATGTCCTGTCAAAATCATAAAGAGGGATTGAGTCTTTCGAATGCTCGAATCGCGGCTCGTCGTGGTTACCGACGTTATAGAAGAAGCTAATGAGACATTTTTTAAGCAATTGCTCGGTTGATAATTTTTTATCAGAAACGTTTTTTCTCCAACGCACCTTGAATACATCCATGATAATTTTTTTCTGCATCAAAGCAGAAAGAATTTCATGTTTATCAGGACCATTGAGCATTGGCAGAAGTTCGCCATTATATTCGTAATTATGAGAAATACCTTGCTTTATATCGCCGTTAATAACGATTGCGTCTGCGTCTTCCGCGAGTTTCGGTTTTTCTTCGAGAATCGTGAAATAAAGAGACTTCAGCGCGCCGATATGTTCGCATGAGTCCACTTCAAAAGTGATTTTTGTCGAGTTTTGATGGAGCTCATCAAAAGAAAGTATTGCTTTTTTAAGAAGCGTTTCATTGATGCTGTAGCGTTTTGAGTTTTTATCGTAGGTGACGACCCTATCTTTTTTTAATTTTTCAAGATTTTTATCGATTTTTTCAAGTGTTGTTTGAACTCTGCTTTCATTATTTATTCTAAAAAGAATTGTCTCCGCTCCTGCGCCAGATGCTTTAAGCGCTTTTAAAATCGCTAATTGACATTTGGTAAAGTCGTCTTTTTTGATCGCGAAATCTTTCGCTTCAAATACCGGCACCTTAAAGTCATGAAATGTCGGTATAATCTTAAAATCATTATTTCCATTTTCAACGATTTTGACGACAACGCATCCGACCATATTTTCTGTTGAGATTTGTTCGTCGATCTTATGAAGCGTCGGGATTGTAATGAAAGGAATATTCGCTTTGTATTTATTGACATACATTCCGACGCCCGTGCAACCAATGAGAATCAATGGAGGTTTCGGTGAGAAAGTCCGTGTTGAAAAACCGTTCACAAGTCTCTGCGATAAACCGGCTATATCATTATAAAACCAAGGACGTTTGCGCGGAACAATCACGCGCACTTCGCCAAACCCGGGGAGACGAATAGGTATTTTCGTTTCAGGATCAGTAAAGAGTCGAATGTCGGCACGATTATGAACATCAATAAGCTTTTCTATTATTTTTCTGCCAATTGCTTTATCGTATATTTTTTCAGCGAGAACAATATGATAATTAACATCGTTGAATTTCGGCAAAAAGTCGTTGAGCGTTGCCGCATTTTCGGTAATTATTTGTTGCTCAACCGTTCCCCGTGTTGGTTTTTGCAAATCTGGATTATTAGTTTTTTCTCTTTGATATACCGCAAGCGCGTTTTTATATTTTATTTTGACTTCTTGTTCAAGAAACGCGCCATCAATTACATCTCCTGCGATGACGATAAATTTTGCATCTTCTCGTACGACTATTTCTTTAACGAGATTCATTAGATAATCTCTATTTCTGTTCGGGAATTTAATCCCAGATATTGCGACAAGATTTACTTCTGATTGTGACATCCTGTATCCCTTTCTTTTAATGTTTAAGGATATTTTAGAAAACTATTTTTAGGATACAATGGATGATTTATATTGTCAAGATAACGGATATGGTATGATCAATAGTGGATAGTTAAATAGCGTTTGGAATATTGAATAAACAAATGTAAAATGTAAAAATCAAAATGAAAAATTACAATGCAAAATGTAAAAAGGATAAATCAAAAGCTTAAAATTCAAGAGAAATGGAAACCAAAGTCAAAATTCAAAGGGCAAAACTTAAAAGTTTTTCTAATCCCATTTAATTAATTTTTTAAATTTTTAATTGTCATTTTACATTTTGATATTTTCATTTTGCATTTTTTTCTATTTCTATGGCTCAGTTTATCTTCAAAGGCAGCACAATCCGACTGGATATTTTTCTTTTTCAAGAAAATTCGCAGATATCGCGGAGTCAGTGGCAGAAACGGATTGCTAATGGCGAGATATCGGTGAATGGCAAAAAAATAACAAAAAGCGGTTTCATACTTCATACGGGCGATAGCATAGAATATAGCAGTGCTCAAAAAATTGACGACAGGGCCATTCATCACATACAATTAAATGTGATCTTTGAAAATGAAAATTATTTCATCATTGATAAACCAGCAGGGCTTTTAGTGTATCCAACAGCGACATCCCGAGAGACAACGCTTGTTGATATGGTGAAGGCGCGCTATCCGGTGATACAGACGGTCGGAGGTAGTCCATTACGACCGGGAATTGTACATCGGCTTGATCGAGATGTTTCAGGAGTGATGATTGTCGCAAAAACGCAGCAATTCTTTGAATATATTAAATCGCAATTTCAAGAACATAACGTGTATAAAGAATATGTCGCGCTTGTGTGGGGAGTGATAAAAAACGATCGTGGCGAAATAACGCTTGCGCTCGGCAAAAGAAAAAAAGATTTTAAAGTTGTGCCGATTACGCGAAAAGAAACAAAAGGGGTTAGAGATATTAAATCAGCGCATACTTTTTTCGAAGTCATAAAACGATTGCCGAAACAAACGCTCGCGCGCATTGTTATTATTACGGGCAGAACGCATCAAATACGAGTTCATTTCAAAAGCATTGAACATCCGATTGTCGGAGACAGGATATATACAACGAAGCCATACGCCGCGGCAAATAAAAAATATGATCGTATCTATCTCCATTCGCACATGATACGATTTCGGGATCAAGATGGAAGGGAACAAGAATATCAATCGCCATCATGGATAAATTCGAAATACGAAGCACGAAATTCGAAACAATATCTAAATTCTAAGTCTAAATGATCAAAACGGTTTTGAATTTTGAATTTTTGTCATTTGCCCGGCCTTCGTAGCCCCGATGGCCATCGGGGTGGAGTAGGCAATTTGTTTCGGATTTCGCCCCAGCATACGCGGGGCGCTCTGCGAATGTAGAGCGGATTTCGTGCTTCGGATTTAATATTTATGTATGTGCAAAAATTTTCTAAGATCTCTTGCATAATAATTTTTCGTCGCGAAATTGTCATATTTCAAGCGAGGCGAGAAGCGACGACGAGGCTGTATCAAGAAGAAAGATACAGCAAGGAGGAGCGACGAAGCCGCAGCTGAAATATGACGATTGCAGTAGAAAAGATTATTATGCAAGAGGTCTTTAATATATCAAAGGAATATTTATGAATAAAAGGAAAAAAATAGTGATTATTTTAATCGCTCCTCCGGGCGGCGGAAAGACGACGCAAGCGGAATTGTTGAAAGAAACGTACGGGCTCAACCATATATTGAGTAGCGAAGAGATAAAGAAAGCGCTCAATGATCCGTTGAAACAAGACGATCCGATTATTCAGCGGGAGAAGCAGTTATTTGTGAGTGGAGTGTTGAATACGCCGGAGTGGGTGACCGGACTTATTGTTTTCGCGTCGCAAAAAGTCGCGAAGAATGGACAAGGAATTGTTTTTTCCGGATCGCCGCGCACGATTGTCGAAGCGAATACGGAGGTTCCGAAATTCATTGAATGGTACGGAAAAGAAAATACATTCGCGTTTTATATCACCGTTTCATTTGAAGAAGGTGTTCGACGTATTAAAGAAAGACGATTATGCGAGAAATGTGGCGTGCCTGTTCTTGACGAGTCGCTCACCGCGTGTCCGAAATGCGGCGGCGCTATTATTAAAGGACGCGCTCTTGATGAGCCGGAAAAATTGAAAATTCGATTTGACGAATTTAATAATCGCACCGCGCCGGTTCTTGAATATCTGAAACAGTTTGGCGTTTTATACGAGATCAACGGCGAACGTTCGATCGAGCTGATTTTTGAAGATATGAAAAAAATTGTAGACGAGAAATTGAGAACGCAGTAATTATTTTAATACGTATAATGCCCCCGCTTAGCGGGGGCTATTTTTTTGATTGAGATAGTTATGAAATTCAACAGTTATACTTCGAGCGAGCGGAGCGAGTCGAGGAGTTCCTCTTCGAAGACTAAATTTTGAGTTTTGTAACCATCTTATTGTATAATACATTGTAGTTTGTTCAGTTGAAAAGTATAATAAATAAGTGAAAAATATGCTATTTTTATTTGCTCATTCCCTAACCACCTAAAAACTAACTTCTTATTTTTATGTTTTTTGATCTTATTTTCAAATCAATTTTTTCTTTTGTGGTGGATATCTTATATTTTCCGCTGTGGTGGTATAGCGCGGGATTGATGCGTCTTCTGAAAAATATCGGCGGACGAATTCAGGAATTATGGCGCACGATGTCGTTGCGCATTTTTTTGCGCTATTTATTCGTGCCGATGTTCGGCGATTATTCGCGTAGCGGACGTGTAATCAGTTTTTTCACCCGTCTCGCGATGATTCTCGCGAATTTTGTTATTCTGTTAATTAATATTATTTTTTTAATCGGACTTGTCGCCCTATGGCTTGCAGTTATTCCATGGAGCGTATGGCAGGTAATAAATTAAAATGTAAAAATCAAAATGTAAAATGACAAATCAAAATTTAAAAATTTTAAAAAGTAAATAATTTTGTATTTTACACTGTCATATCCGAAGTGAGAGAGGCAAGATAAAAAATGTTTTATCTTGCCGAACGAACGAGGATATATCGGAGATATTTTGCATTTTGATTTTTGCATTTTTAATTTGAAATGTGCAGCTTTATCGTTGTCAAAATTGTAGCGGAGAAGGTGTGAAGGACGGCGCGCAATGCGCGGTGTGCCGCGGTCGCGGCGTATACGGTTTTTCCGGCGGATACGTGCTGTATTTTGAAAAACATTTTACAGGTTTTGAACTTTTTATATGGTACGCGGAAAAAATTGCGTATGGAATTATCAACACACTTTTTTTTATTGTCGGCATTGTCGGCATCTTCGCTATTGGCAAAGCAACACAGTTTTCTATTGATTTTATCGATTCCTATTTACAGACTGTATGGCGCTATTTTTCAGAGAACCCTTTATTCTTATGGAAAATTTTTTATATCTCGATTCTGTGCGATTGTTATCTCTATAGCCGTATCAGTAGACGGCATACGCGTGCGCGCGATCTCTGGCCGGCGACAACCGCAACAACGCAGCCACCTGCTTCATATGAGGACGCAGATCGCGTGAAAAATAAATTCAAAATTAACGCGAGCGAGGCATTGTCTCCGCAACTCGTTAAAACATTTATTGCGGCATGGCGTTTCGCGGTACAATCAAAAAGCGCGACCGTTATGCCGTTACATTTTTTTGTGGCGCTTTTGGAAATAGCAGAGGCAAAAACCGCGATCAATCGTCTTGGAATCGATTGGCAAAAATTGGGCGCGCGCATCACTCTTCAAAAAGATACGATATTGTTGTCAGAAAAAGGGTTATTGCAATGGAGCGCTGAATTAAAAGAGGTAATATTTTCCGCGTACGATAAAGCTGGACAACACGGTTTGAAGCAGGTCGGCGTTATGGAAGTATTTGAAGCGCTCGCGGAAACGCCGATAATCAAGGATATATTTTTTGATATGGAAGTTGAATTATCCGACGTGCGCAATGTCATTTTATGGAATCAAATTTATGACGAATTGACAAAAGGCGAATCGTATTTGAAAGAGCGCGCTCGTTATAAACCGAAGTCCGGGATGAATCGCGCGATGACCGCGGTGGCAACACCATACCTTGACGCGGTAAGCATTGACACGACCGCGCGCGCGCGAAGCGGATTATTAAAAATATGTGTCCGGCGCGAAAAAGAAAAAGAAGAAATTTTACGGATATTTGAAACGCAGCAGAGCGTGGTGCTTGTCGGCAATCCGGGCGTTGGAAAAACAACCTTGATCAATGGTTTCGCGCGAATGATGGTGACTGAAGAATTGCCCGAGGCATTGCAGGATAAACGTTTGGTGACGCTGAACGTATCATCTCTTGTTTCAGGCGGTGGCGCCACAGGAATGCTTGAAGAGCGCATTCAGCGGGTATTGTATGAAGTTGCGCGAAGCGGCAATATTATTCTTGCAGTACAGGATATTCATACGCTTATTGGCGTTAAGTCAACCGGCGGCGAGCTTGACGCGTCGCAGATTCTCGCGGATATGGTGCGGAATGGATCGCTATCTGTTATCGCAACCGCAACGCCAGAAAATTACAAAAATTTTATTGAGGACAGCGCGCTCGGCTCAGTTTTAAGGAAGGTTGCTATCGAAGAGCCAAACGAAGAAGAGGCGATCGCGATGGCAATCGCAAATATGCCGTATATAGAAGGAAAGGAAGGATCGTATTTCACCTATGGCGCGATTAAAGTTGGCATTGCGCTTGCGAAACGATTGATCGCGTCCGGTTTTTTGCCGGCGAAAGCAATTCATCTTTTTGAAGAAATCGCGGTTGCGGTGCGCAATAAAAAAGGAAGAGGGAATTTAGTGCTTAAGGAAGATGTGCAAGAAATTGTCGCGCAGAAGACAGGAGTGCCGGTTGCGAAGATTACCGAAGACGAAAGTAAAAAATTATTGAATCTTGAAGTGTTGATTCATAATCGTCTCATTGATCAAGAAGAAGCGGTAAAAATGGTTGCGTCGGCTTTGCGACGTTCGCGCGCTGAATTGCGCGATAAAAATCGACCAATCGCGAATTTACTTTTTCTTGGTCCGACGGGCGTTGGAAAAACCGAACTCGCGAAAACCGTCGCGGAAATTTATTTTGGCAACGAAGAGCGGATGATTCGCCTTGATATGAGTGAATATCAGGAGATGGAAAGTATTGAACGGATGATTGGCAGCAGGGGTTCCGGAAAAGGCATTTTAACCGAGGCGATAAAAAATAATCCGTTTTCCCTTGTATTACTCGATGAGATTGAGAAAGCGCACAGCGATATTCTGAATATCTTTTTACAGGTGATGGAAGATGGGCGGCTCACTGATTTTACCGGCACGACGGTGCGTTTTGATAACGTAATTATTATCGCGACATCAAATGCGGGAACCGAATTTATTCAGGAAGAGATAACCAAGAACACGCCGATTGCGCACATCACCGAGTTATTGACGCGCGAAAAATTAAAACCGTATTTTAGACCTGAATTTTTGAATCGTTTTGATGGCGTGATTGTGTTCAAGCCGCTTACGAAAGACGATACTCTGGCGATTTGTCGCTTGATGCTTAAAAAAGTTGGAAAACAATTGCAAGAAAAAGGAATATTTCTTGAAGTGGAAGAGGAAGCGGTTCGCGAACTTGCTGACGCGGGATTTGATCCGCTGTTCGGCGCGCGGCCGTTGCGTCGCGTGATTCAAGAGAGAGTCAACGACGCGCTTGCCAATTTTCTCTTAACCGGAAAAGTAACGCGCAAAGACGTGGTGGTGTTCAAAAAAGGAGGGGAAATAGAAATTAAAAATGCAAAATTCAAAAATCAAAATGACAATTAAAAATGTCAAAATTATTTATTGCCTTATTCATTTTTAGATTTTGCATTGTCATATCCGAAGTGAGCGAGGAAAGATAAAAAATGTTTTATCGTGCCGAACGAACGAGGATATATCGGAGATATTTTCATTTTGATATTTACATTTTACATTTTTAGAAATTGAGTGGGATTAAGCGAAATAGTAGATTTGATTTTTTAATTTGTAATTTTATGGTACACTTAAAAATAATTACCAAACAAAATGTTTCATAACTCCAGATTTAAGTTAGTGGTTATCGTGTTGACGGTTTTGCTGTTTGTTGGGCAATCGTGCGCCACATCAGGCGGCGTGAGTCGCGCGTCAACAAAACCGTTCACGCTGAAGTGGTGGCGGTATAGTACGGAAGATCAAGGAGCTCTTGATCAGATCCTTGCTGAATTTAAAAAAACATATCCGCATATCGCGATCGATCTTCAATATATCCGGCCGGAAGAATATGAATCCGCGCTGATTAATGCGTGGGTTGAAGGAAAAGGACCGGATATTTATTCGATTCCGGTCGGTGAAATAAAAAAATGGAAAACAAAAATTTTACCAATGCCGGCGTCAATGAAATCTGCGAAAAAAGTTGTGGTGAGCAAATTATTCGGATTGAAACAAGAGGAACAAATCAAGTATGAAAATATCCCAGGATTTAAATTAAAGGATATCAGGAGTAAATTTATTGATACCGTCAGCCGCGATGTCTATCAAGACGGAAAAATTTTGGGCTTGCCGCTCGGCGTTGATATGCTCGTGATGTATTATAATAAAGATATTTTGAATCAGGCAAAAATAGCGAAACCGCCGGAAACATGGCAGGAATTCATTGATTCATTCAAGCAATTAGTGGCAGTTGATTCTAACGGCGATTTCTTGCAAATGGCGGCTGGAATTGGCGCTGGGAGTAATATTCGTTACGCGCCGGATCTCTATGCTTTACTTGCGATGCAGTTAATGAGTCAGCGCGATATGGAGATTCTTGATTCGCGCGGACAGGTTGCGTTAACCGCGCCGGTTGCTGATCAGCGCGATTATTTTCCCGGCGTTGAAGCGTTGAAATTTTATAGCAGTTTCGCGTCGCCGGTTAAAGAAACCTACACCTGGAACGCGCGGCAAACAATGGATTACGAAGCGTTCAAACAAAAACGGCTTGCGTTCTTTTTTGGCAGTTCAAAATTGATTAACGATTTGCGCGGCGCAACGCAACTTAATTTTGATATCGCGAAAGTGCCGCAACTCTCGCCTGAAGAAGGATCGCGCGGCGCGGTCAAGGCCGCGCAATTGCTCGAATATCCGATCGAAACCGTTTTCAGCAAAAGCGCGCATCCGGACGAAGCATGGATTTTAGTGATGCTCGCGACGCACGCAAAAAATGTCAAAAGTTATCTTGATAAATCTCTGCGTATTTCAGCGCAAAAAGAATTGCTTGCCGGACAAGCAGAAAATATTGATTTGGCGAATTTTGTAAACGACGCGCTGTATGGCAAAACATGGTATCGCGGAAAAAATTACGAGAAAGCGCGGAATGCGTTGCGATCCCTGCTTGATAAAGCCGCGACAAACGATTTTACAGAGGACAAACAATGGAGAGAACTTTTAAGAAGGACGGAGGCGGAAATAGGGGCAACATTATAAATGCAAAATGCAAAAATCAAAATGTAAAATGACAATCAAATATTTATAAATCCGAAACACGAAATCCGAAATCCGAAACAATATCTAAATTGCCTACTCCGC
>CAZVCF010000016.1:13543-20281 GCA_964626355.1 uncultured Gammaproteobacteria bacterium | reverse complement strand
GCATTATTTCGAGTTTTCAACAATTAAGTGAAAGAGAACTTTATGTCGCACTATTTATTCGGCTCCACTTCTCCCTCCACCGGTCCCTGTTGCTGACCGCCATCTTTTTTATCTCCTCCTTCTTGTTTTTTCTGATACATTGCCGTGCCGATCTTTTGAACGACTTCTCCTAATTCATCAATTGCTTTTTTAATCGCGTCGCTTTCACCATTGTCTTTTATTTTTTTCAACGCGTCCAATTTTTCGTTGATATTTTTCTTATCCTCCTCAGACACGTTTTTCTCAAAATCTTTCAATGTTTTTTCGGTTGAATAAATCACCGTATCCGCCTGATTGCGCATTTCTATAACCTCTTTTTGTTTGCGATCCGCTTCGGCATATTTCTCCGCTTCATTCTTCATCCGTTCTATCTCTTCTTTTGAAAGCGCAGTGCCTTCTTTAATAATAATATCCTGAACCTTATTGGTCGCTTTATCTTTCGCGCTAACCTTTAAAATGCCATTTGCGTCAATATCAAAAACTACTTCAACTTGCGGAACCCCGCGCGGAGCAGGAGGTATGCCGTCAAGAATAAAACGTCCGAGCGTTCTATTGTCTTTCGCCATCGGGCGTTCTCCTTGTAGAATATGGATCTCAACCGATGTCTGGCTATCCGCCGCAGTGGAAAAAATCTGCGATTTCGAAGTGGGAATGGTCGCATTGCGCGAAATAATCGGCGTCATAACTCCGCCAAGCGTTTCTAATCCAACGGTTAACGGCGTCACGTCGAGTAATAAAATATCTTTTACTTCTCCGCCAAGCACACCTCCCTGAATCGCCGCGCCCATTGCCACGCATTCCATCGGATCAATGCCGCGCTCGATTTTCGGACCAAAATAATTTTCCAAAAATTTTTGCACCATCGGCATTCGTGTCGGACCGCCGACCAAAATTATTTTTTCAACTTCATTCGGCGATAATTTCGCGTCTGTAACCGCTTGGTCAAGAGGTCCTCGACATCGTTCAATAATCGATTTAACCAATTCTTCCAATTTCGCGCGCGTCATTTTCATCAATAGATGTTTAGGCCCTTCTTTATCCGCAGTGACAAAAGGAAGGTTGATTTCCGTTTCCAAAACAGATGACAATTCAATTTTCGCTTTTTCCGCCGCTTCTTTAATTCGTTGCATCGCCATTTTATCGTTATGCAAATCAATGCCATTGTCTTTTTTAAATTCCTGTATTATGTAATCCATCAGTATCGTATCCATATCAGTACCGCCGAGTTTCGTGTCGCCGCTTGTCGCGCGCACTTCGAATGTTCCGCTTCCAAAATCCATAATCGTGACATCGAGTGTTCCGCCGCCTAAATCGAACACGAGTACTTGTTCCACTTTTTCTTTTTGCGCCTTATCAAGCCCGTACGCGAGACATGCCGCAGTCGGTTCGTTGATAATACGAATAATCTCAAGACCCGCGATTGCGCCCGCGTCTTTTGTCGCTTGCCGTTCAGCATCGTTGAAATACGCCGGAACGGTAACCACCGCTTTTTCAACTTTATCGCCGAGAAATAATTCAGCGTCTTTTTTTATTTTTTGCAAAATAAATGATGAAAGTTGTTGCGGCGTCGATTCTTTACCGTGAATAGTATATTTAAAATCAGTTCCCATTTTTCTTTTAAACGCCCACACCGTTCCTTCCGGATTCGCCACCGCTTGCCGACGCGCCGGCTCTCCGACAAGCAATTCACCGTCTTTAGTGAACGCAACATACGAAGGAAACGCTTTTCCCCCAACCATAGTCGTCCCTTCCGCCGAAGGAATCATTTTTGGTTTTCCTCCTTCCAAATACGACGCAGCTGAATTTGACGTCCCTAAATCGATTCCGATAATACGAGACATAGTAAAAAATTAAAAATGTAAATATCAAAATGAAAAATGAAAAACAAAAATAGTTATCAAGTGGATAGGATTTAAAATTATTTTATTAACGAATTAAACACAATTTTCAATATCTAATACTCTATCCGCCGATACAGCTATTATATACACCTATTAAACGACCGTGTAGATAGTGTATATAATTGATACGTGGCTATTTTACTTCAAATTTTTAGACAAAGATTAAATGTTCAAAGTTTGTGTTTTAAAATGTATCATTAGAGAGTTTTAAAATTTGAACTTTTATTCTCTTTTTTAGGAAAAGAATATTGATTTTTCTATCATCGGGCTTGCTGTGGGTTCCTTACTGTGGCGATGAGCGAAGCTCATCGCGTAACATAGAGAAAAGGCGGATAGAAAAATCAATATTCTTTTCCTATTCTCCCACCACCACTTTTGCAGAGCGAAGCACTTTTTCTTCAGCGGTATATCCGGGCTGCGCTTCTTCAATAATAGCCCCTTTCTGATCTTCTCGCTCAACATGTCGTTTTTCCACTATTTCATGCTGGGCAAGATTTACCTTCTGTCCTATTGTTTCAATTTTTTTAATGCCGACTTCCTGGCAAAAATAGTCTATTTGTTTTTTAAAATTTTCGATGCCGTTTTTGAAATTAACATCGCATTCCGCAGGGATATTTTTATAGAGTGCTTCAAAACTATCAAGAAGCGGTAGAAGATTCAATACGAATCTGATTGTCCCGAATTGCAGTAATTCCTGCCGCTCTTTAACAAATTCTTTCTCTTGATTTAAATAATCTGCTTTCGCGCGCTTCCAGCCATTAAGATATTCATCTCGTTCTTTTTTACATTGTTCGAATTCTTGCGCGATCGCGTCTATATTTTTATCTTCCATATTGAGAGCTAATTACGAAGTGTAGAGAGATTGAATTGAATTCAAAATTGACAATCCTTTGCGATAATCCATGCGAAGCGGACCGACAATTCCGATCATCAAGTCTTTTTCATTTCCTTTATACACCGGCACTGCGAGCATGCTTACCGCGTTTCCAAACAACGACTCTTCCCCGACAAAAACGCGGAGCGTATCAAGTTCCGCGCGCAATCTCTCAATAATGCTTTCGTACTCATCAATCGCTTCATAAAATTGAATCATTACCCGCGCATCGCTGAATTCAGGCTGTTGAATGATATATGAAAAACCATTCCAATAAACTTCCTGATCATCAATACTCGCGAACGCAACGCATTTCATCGCGAATGAAATTTTTTTAGTAATCATTTTAAGACTCGCCGTGCGTTTCTTTTTTAGAGCAACAATTTCCTGTGGAGAAAAAAAAGATCTCTTCTCAAAAAATTTTTGCGCGCATATATGTTCGATATAAAATTTATATCCTTTTGGCGTTGGCGCGCGTCCGCCTGACGTATGCGATTGAAAGAGCATATCTTCATCATCAAGTTCAAGCATCTCGTTGCGCAGCGTTGCTGAAGAAAGCGGCGGACGGATATAGTCCGCGAGTTCCTCAGAACTGACAAAATGCGCTGAACGCGCGTACAGCGTGATAATTTTTTCCAAAATTTTTGTCTGTCGTTCAGTCATTGGGAAGGGGTTAGCTTCTTAGCTTTTTAGCTTCTTAGAAATTAGGAGATTAGGGAATTATTAATAGATAAGTATACAACCGAATTAGCAGTTGTCAAGGGAGAGTGCTAAAAACTAAAAATCAAAATTCAAAATGAAAAAATCAAAATGACAATGCAAAATAAAAAATAAAAAAACCAAAAGATAAAAAGTGATTTATTATTTATGATGTGATATTTGTTTAGAATTTAGCATTTCGGTTATTCTCCGCCAAAGACGAATCCGCCTCCGGCGGAGAATTTTGAATTTATCTAGGATTTGGCGCTTATGGTTTAAGATTTAACTTTGTTATTTTGTATTTTAGATTGTCATTTTCCATTTTGATTTTTTAATTTTACATTTTCGCTATCATCTCGTTTTATCTCACCTCCACTATCCTTTCTCCCGAAGTATATACTTCTCCTCCGATTGACTCGCCTTGCGTGTATACTTTATATTTTCCGCGTTCCGCTATCGGCCATTCCATTTTCATCTCCAGAGTGCGCGGATTAAATATCGTACCAAGCAGTATCGGCTCAGTATTTTCTCCGTCAGTTCGCTGTATATAAAATTTTACATTCTTATACACAAACGCTGGAAAAGACGCGGAAAGCGTATACGGAAAATAATTCTTTGTAAGCGAAATATCTTTCGACGGTTCATGCCACACAACGCGTGGTGTTGGATTGTCTCCATATTCGATTTCAATCACTTTTTGTGTTTCCGCTTTATTTTTAACCGCGTCATACGCCACAACGCGGAGATAATACGTCCCCTGTTTTCCGCTCGCGTTCAACGGACAGTTATACGGCGCGTCCGTGTCTTCAATAATAACAGCTTCCTCAAGATAACAAAGTACGCGCTCAATCGGAAATTTACTTTTAATATTAATTTTGAAATTCGGAAATTCTTCACGAATCACCGCTGTGCCGCCGATGATACCTTCGATTTCAATCTGCGGAATATTTTCAGCGGTATGCACATCATCTATTCCGATATTTTCAAGCGACTTTTTTTGATCGATAATCCATTTATCAATTCCTTCCTGCCATCGGCGATACTGCGGATCGCTATTCGGATCGCTTGACGCAGTCCGCGGATTAATTCGATCAACATACTGCAAAATTGTTTTGTAATGTTTCACAACACGCTCTTCAACTGTCTCCACTGGAGTCAAATTCGTCGCGAGTTTCCCGGATATTTTATCAATTTTGACAATAGTTTCTTCTGTCGGAGGGAGCGCGCCGGTCATATACGGTATATCGCTCATTTCCTTTATTGGTTTTGCAAACTCTTCCGGCGGATATTCTTTAAGCGCTTCAAGCATAAATTCTCTCCATATCGGGGTGGCAACCGCGGATCCATCGGCCTTTCCTTTCATCTCCTGATTACCATTATTGCCAACCCATACGCCAGTTGCAATCTGTGGCGTATAACCGATTGTCCATGCGTCGCGATAATCTTGTGTAGTCCCTGTTTTCGCCGCAACAGTTCTTCCGGGAATCTGAAGCGTACTGCTTGTGCCAAAAATAAATGACCGTGCTTTATTATCAGACAAAATATCGTTGATTTTCCTGCTTGTTTCAACCGATAGAACTTGTAGCGGTATTTCTTCACGCCATTCTTCAAGAGCATTTCCGTTTACGTTTTCAACGCGTAAAATCGGCGTGACCGATAGCATACTTCCTTCGCGCGCAAAAATAGAAAACGCCGCCGTATGTTCCAACAATTTCACTTCGCCACCGCCCAAAACTAATGAAAGACCAAAGCGGGATCTATTTTCAAATGTTGAATATCCCATTCGTTCTGCAAGTGAAAGCGCATTATCAACTCCCGTTAGATAAACCGTTTTAACCGACGCAATATTGAGCGATCCCCCGAGCGCCTGCCGCATCGAAACCAGTCCATATTCTTTTCCGGTATAGTTATGGGGGATGTAATCTTTCTTTGTTGCTCCTTGCGGACCGAAATTTGTTTCCACGTCAAAAAGCATCGTGTCCGGCGTGTATCCTTTTTCAAACGCCGCCGCGTACACGATCGGTTTGAACGACGATCCGGGCTGGCGCGGACGCGTAGCAACATTCACTTGTCCATCAATTTTTTCGTCAAAAAAATCTTTTGAACCAACCATCGCGAGTATTTGGCCGGTTTTAACGTCCATACTTACGAGCGCCGCGTTCGACGCGTTATACTTGTTTTGGTTTTCTTCGCTTCGTCGCGCAATAATGTCCTCTGCTAACTTCTGCTTTTCAAGATCAAGGGTCGTAATAATTTTGAACCCGCCGCGCTCAATCGCGCGCGGACCATAACGCGCCTCGAGCAGATCCTTCACGTAAAACACAAAATGCGGCGCGATAATTTTTTCAGATCGCGCGCGAATCTTCTTTAAAAAATCTTCCTGAAGCGCTAACTGCAGCTGTTCTTCGGTGATATATCCCTCTCGCCGCATATCGTTTAGAATGCGCTGTTGGCGACTGCGCAATTCGTCCGCGTGTGTGCCATACGGAGAAAGACGGCTTGGCGCCTGCGGCAAAGCGGCAAGCATCGCCACTTCATCAAGCGTAAGATCGCGCGCTGATTTCATAAAATAAATCTGGCTCGCCGCTTCCACGCCGTATGCGTTCGATCCGTACGGAATTTCATTAAAATACAATTGCAAAATTTCTTCCTTTGAAAATTTCTGTTCAATTTGATACGCGAGTAATAGCTCGCGTATTTTTCGTTTGAACGATTTTTCCGGCGTCAGAAACGCATTTTTGATAAATTGTTGCGTGATGGTGGAACCGCCTTGCGAGAACTTTCCTCTCGTAATATCTAAAAATAACGCGCGAACGATGCCGCGAATACTAAATCCTTTATGCGTAAAAAATTCTCGATCCTCCGAAACGATTGTGGCGAAAATAAGGTTGCGCGGCAATTCATTGTACGGTATTACGGTTCGTTTTTGCTCTGAAAAAATTTCATAGAGCAATGTCTGACCGGTGCGATCATATATTTTTGTGCTCTGCGGCAATTCGCGTTCAAATAATTGCGCAGGGTCTGGCGTAGTACTGTTAAGCCACATAAATCCGGCGACCATCAGTACGAAAGAAATACACGCGAAAAAAAATATCAGTAAAAAAAATATCTTTTTAAACGACGTCTTCTTTTTTTGACGAGGAGGACGGGTAAAACGGCCTTTCAGTTGCCGCGTGTCAAACGACGATCGATAACGATGAATTTTTTTTGTTTGAAAATAAGATA
>CAZVCF010000016.1:0-13443 GCA_964626355.1 uncultured Gammaproteobacteria bacterium | reverse complement strand
TCAAAAATGAATTCGAATTCGGGCAATGAACGTACGCGCATCGCTCTTCTTATTTTCCATTGTAAATCAGCGCGTTGCAAGAGAAGCGCTTTTTGCGCTTCGCGCTTTCCGTCGCTCGGATACACGGAAAAATAAATTTTCGCTGTTGAAAAGTCATCGTTTACTTCTATATTGGTAATCGTCACGAGCGCTCCATCGGGAAAATCAATTTCTTCAAGCACCAACGCGCTCAATTCTTTATTGAGAACGCTTTCCATCCGCTCTTTGCGATAAAACATAATAAAAATCAAAATGAAAAAATCAAAATGAAAAATTACAATTCAAAATTTAAAAATGAGAATAGTGAGTGGCGAAAAAAGTTATCAAGCTTATTAATTAACGAGTTAAAAAAATGAAAAGCGAAAAATGGAAAAGATGTTATAATTGATTGTATCTGTATTTTCGACAGAAAAAATAATATAGTATTTACAACAACCTGTTTTGAAAATTAAAAATAAAAAATGGAGATTGGTAATTGAAAATTTTATTCGTCATTTTATATTTTTCATTGTCATTTTTCATTTTGATTTTTGCATTTTAAATTTACAAAGAATCTCCATTTTTTGTTTGCCCATTTGGGTCCGGCGTAATCAATGTTAATCCGTTTCGCGCTTTTGATATCCGATTTTTTTATTTTTTCTCCTTGATCTTCAATCCAAATTTCTTTTGATTTACAAAGGTCAACGCCATAAAGTCGCTTGTCCAACTGTAAATAATTACATAATTTACCCGGTCCGTTTGTTTTATTTTTCAACGTATTCAATTTTAAATTTTGATCTGTCATTTTGCATTTTGATTTTTGCATTTTGATTTTAAGCGGAGCGATTTCTATCGCTCGTATAAGTATACACTCCGGATATCCTTCTTCCCCAGTCGAGATATTAAATTGCCAATACATTCCATACACCAGATAAATGTAGATGTGGCCTCCTCTGCGATATTCAGCTCTATTGCGCTCGGTTATTTTTCCTCCAAACGCATGCGATGCTTTGTCGTACGGCCCCGGATACGCTTCAGTTTCGATGATTTTCCCTATTAATTTTTTTCTGCCAACTCGATGCACGATATATTTCCCTAAAATATCTTTCGCCACCGCAAGGCTTGGTCGCGTAAAAAATGATCGTGTACATTTTGTCATTATTATAGTATATTCGATTTTACGCGACAAATCAAAAAGCAGTCCGACGGTTATCGGACTGCTTTATATTCTTTTACGATTGTTATTCTAAAACAAGCGCGAGTTTGAATATATTTTCTTTCTCGCCCCATAAACCAAAAATATATTTTATATCAACGCTCGGTTTAATGCCTATGAAAGTAAACGGTGTCTTAATATAAAGAGACGGCCCGACACCACCTGAAGTTAATACGTAATCGTATCCTGCTATGCCAAATTCTACGACGTATTTTTTTTCTTTGTCAAAATTAAACTGATAAGCAAGTGTCGTGACAGAATAAGGAAAAACCGATCTGAAGTGAGTCAATAGCATATACAAATCGTATCCTACAACAAATGGTTTTCGCCATAATGCGACGATTATTTTATGCTGAATGTTGATAATCGGCGTTGTATTATCAATCAATCCGAACGAAGTCGCAGAATAGTTTTCCGAAATCTGAAACCATTGAGAAGGGAGTGGATTTTTCGAGAAATGAAAATAGAATCCAGTAGTCAAAATACCATAATATTCCTTTCCGTATTCTGGATAGAGTATTCGTGTTGTATATCCTTCTGTAAGTGTGTTCCCTATACCTGTTTTTTTCGTCTCAGCGCCATACTTCATCTGAAGCAATAAATCTCCTGCCCACACGCTCTTGCTCAAAAATAATCCAATAACAACAAAAAATAACATTACTTTCTTCATTATAATGCTCCTTTGTTTATACCGATAAAAAATTCTCTATCTGTAATAAACTATTAGAAAGTATAATCGAATGACATTTTTTTGTCAAGGCATTATACTATAAATATAATCGTTTTTATATACCTCAATTATATGCGTACTATTGGATTTTTCTATCGTCCTGACAACAAAAAAGCACCGCTTTGGCGGAAAAAAATCGCGCGACTGATCGCGCAGAAATATCGCGCGTTCAAAATCGTTGAAAAAAATCCGCAATGGTTAATCGCGCTCGGCGGAGACGGCACTATCCTTGAAGCCGCGCGAATGAACCCGCGATCGCTTATTATCGGGCTTAATTTAGGCACGATCGGCTTTCTCGCGTCCGTGCGCGAACCGAAATATTTCCTAAAAGGCGTCCGCGCGCTTTTGGAAGGACGCTACAAAAAAATACCTCGCATGATGCTCGCGGTTGACGTGCGTCGCAAAAATAAAAAAATTTTTTCGACCGACACGCTCAACGAAGCGGTTATCCAAAACCTCCTTGATGTAATGGAATTAGAAATAACCATTGAGGGGTATCCTCTGCAATATATACGCGGCACCGGCGTCTTAGTCGCCACTGCCACAGGATCAACCGCGTACAATCTCTCGGCGCACGGCCCGATTGTGATGCCGGAAATAAAATGTTTTATCATAACTGAACTGCTGGATCATAATCTTCCGACGCCAAGCGTTGTTATTAAATGGAATCGGACGATAAAAATCAAAGTGCTCAATTTCAGAAAAAAAGACACTTTTTCTATCTCGCAAAGCGGACAGTCAGCGGATGTGATACTCGCATGCGACGGCGCAACCGTCGCGCCGCTGGAAGTTGGCGACGAAATCATCATCAAAAAATCCCCGCGCGAAATTAATTTCGCTGAATTCGAGCCGCATTATTTCTTCAAAAGCCTCCAAGAAAAATTCGCGTTTAAATAATACGCCAAACGCGAAAGTTCCAACTCTTGACAAAAATCGATAAGTATGCTATTATAATAGCATACTTAGTTCTTTATATTTACTCTATTAAAAACAGAAAAAGGGAAAAATAAAAATGGATAAAAAACTTTATCTTTATCTGCGTTGCGTGTATAAAAACAAATATACATTCACCGGATTGATCTCATTCGTCGTTGGATTGTCGTTCACCATATTAGTATTGTGTTTATATGGAAATATTAATCCTTTCAATGGATCCATACGATCTATTATATTATTTGTTGTTGACTTCTTGATGCTACTCTATGGATCAACGGCATTAGCCACTACCCTGTTCGGATTTGGTACGTATTACAGATATATTGAAACGATTGACTATTTTAAACGACATCAGAAAACAGTGATAGACGAAAGATATAAAAAACGATTCACGATGTATTGTGATAAAGTCGGATTAGCATTAGCAATTAACGATTTCAAAAAGAAAAAACAATATAATGGAATCAATGAATCTCAACTCAAAAATAGTATAAAAAAATTAGAGAAAATAGAACGTCTCGCATCGCCCTATCTTTAAATCAACAATAGAAAGGGAAAATAAAATGTGGAAAAATATATTCGGCTATTTGAAATGCGTATGGGTCAATAAAGCCACTTTATGGGGATACATTCTTCTCGTATCCTTTTCAGTGCAGATGATATTTACTTCTTCTTGGTGGAGATTGCTCGGCATGATATGTCTTTACATAAGTATAACGCTATTAGGAATGACTCTCGGCGGAATACAAACATACGTAGCCTATAAAATGACACGGCGCGCGATATGCAGAAATGGAAAAGAAAAATACAAGCTCTTTATGCCCGACTTCTACACCTACTGCGGGATAAAAGGTGTTCGTCTCGCAGAAAAAGAAGCGGGAATTACAAAATAATATAAGCCGCGATTTTGCTCGAGCAAAATCGCGGCTTCTCTCGTTTCATCTGTCTATACATCCATAGAGACCATTTCAAAACTCAATAATATTAGTTAAACCCCAATGCATTAAAAGTTTTTCAATAGTTTTGAAATGGTCTCATATCGTTTTCGTTCCTATAACAACATTCTAACATTCTGCAGAATGTTAGAATGTTGTTATAGATTTTTGTTTCTATATTTTTCTTGTCATTCTAACTCCATTGCAATAATGCCATATCTTTTAATTTTCTCGCGATAGCCGGGAAAACTATAATACAGCGCGCGCTGTTTTTTTTCCGATGATATCCATGGTGTAATTTTGTGCGGTCTATATTTTTTAAATAATGCGTCCAGTGAAAAAAAATGTTGGACGCGTTTTACTTTTTTTTCAAATCGATCTTTCCCACACCGCACCACAATACTATCGCCTGCTTTAACTGATATAAACTTCTTTGTTGCCGCGCGCGTTTCAACTTTTTTCGTTCCATTTTTCACCGCCTCAAAAATATCTCTATTTTTCGCGCGCATACGCAAAACAATTTTTTTATTTTTTACTTTTGAATACATATATCATTCGTTATTGACATTTTCCTAAAAAGATGGTACTTTCTTTAGTATGTTCTTTATACTGTATGAGTATATGAAATTACTTGATAAAAACAATGATAAGGAGAAATAAATGAGTGGCTATAGCAATATACCTAACTGGATGAGGATTGGGAAATACGTTCTCTATAAAGGAAAACCTCGCAAAGTGCGCGACATATCTTTCTCAAGTGTTGCTGGTCCGCATAATTCAGATGAATCGCACGTATTTATCTATGGCAAACGACATGCAATAGATCATTATTATGATCTTCAACCGATGACGATTTACTTCGCGCATCCAATCAATACTTATAACACTGAACTCGAGAATAAACTACTGCGTGCAATCGCAAAAAAATTCCCAAAATGGCAGATTGAAAATCCGAATCAATGGCATCATCAAGAAAGTGTGCGTATCTATAAACAAGAGGGTAAAAATCCAATGGAATATTTCTATAAAGAAGTATTGCCTGATTGCGCAATAGGTATCATTCTCCCTTTTCGCGACGGCGCGTATGGCGCGGGGGTTTTCGGTGAAGCGGAGTTTCTTGTAAAACAAGGGTGTCCTCTATATCAAATCACCCACCGAGGAATAATTAAAAAAATTTCTATTGATAATATCGTCTTCTTGAGTGTCGAAGAAACGCGCCATCGCGTCAGAACTCCCGAAGGACAAACGAAACCCTATTAAAGGATACTAGTAATGACAAAAGAAAAAATTATTGAGATATTAAAAGAATTTAATTTTGAAGATGATCAAATAACGCTTCTCTTAAACAGTAAATTTCTTGAAGATCGCGACGAACAGAGAGCGCGAGAGATAATACAACTGATCGCAGAAGATAAAAATAGAAGCAACGGACAAAAAATTACAAAAGAAACATTTTCAAGTATATTAAAGGAATATGATTATCCCGACTTCCTGATTGAAATATTGTGGAATAAGAGAATAAGTGACTACATCGATGAACAAAAAATGCGCGAAACCGCCCTACAATTCTCTCCCGAGGACTATGCGGGAGAAGAATAAAGGTATCAAACCAAATGAATTACCTCACGGCAAGCCGACGGGGTATCAGAGAAAAATATTCTTTGATACCGCCGCAAGCGACGGGGAATAAGACCCTAAAGAGATTTAATAAACCCATCCCGATGGCCATCGGGATGGGTTATATTTTTTGAGATTGAATCGTATCTAAAATTTATTGCCACAACAAAGAAATTATGACCTTATTTCAAACGACAATTTTTATATTCATTCTTCACAACAACGTAATCAACAACATCCTTACAAACTGGAGTTTGTAAGGATGTTGTTGATTACTGAAAAATTTATATAACGCATTGCCAAATAGTTCCTTGGATCTCGCTTACTGATCAATGGGTCGTATATGAGGTCGTATTTTATAATTCCTCCCGCTATCGCGATAACAGAAATCGTTTCAGTCTATACTACGAAGAATATAATTTACTGTGTTTATCAATAGTGACAAACAGAAAAATATCATGACTGAGTGTTTTATAAATAGCGCGCAGATCGCCGCTGATACTTATACTCCTATATCCTGTGTATCGTCCTTTTAGCGGATGATTGCCGAGGAGAGAAGCAAAAGGATCCTCCCTAAAAATAGCGATTCTTTCTTTAAATTTATCCTGCTGATTTTTTTTAAGTTTCTTGTATTGTTTCTCAAAATTATTATGGAAGATAATTTTCATAAAGTATCCAAATAGTTAATCACTTCTTCTAGTGAGGTCAATGGTCGAGAAATATTTTTCTTGTGGCGCGCATCAACTTCTACCTTGCCAAGTAATTTTTCTAACTCTGGAGACATTTTCGGCAAAGACGAAAAATATACCGCTCTATTTCTAATAAATTGTCTTAGATAAGCGTTGATAAGAGCGCTTAAAGAAAAACCCATATCCTCGGCAATTTTCTGGGCATTCTTTTTAACTTCTCTGTCAGCCTTAATATTGATGACTGTTTTCATATAATAATTTAATTTTGTTAATTTTATTTAATTTTTATATAACCCCTATTAATGACTTTTTCTATATAACTAAAGTATATACAATGGTTATTTACTGTCAACTCTATACTAACCAAGCGCTGTGGCTTGACAAAAATTCAAGGATATGCTATATTTATCTCATTAGATCTTTAGAAAAAATATCTAAACATCTATAACGTATGGAGAATTATATGAGACTTGTTGATTTTCTCTCAATATTTTTGTTGTACGTTTTCTCGCTGGCGCTCTATTCGTTGCCGAAGGTATGAATATAACATCAGCGATCGGTATACCAATTGCCTTGTTTATACTTGGACTTTCAGCATTAAACTATCTGAATCATGGAAAATTCCTTCCCTATATCTCACGCTCACTAGAAATTCTTGAAACTCAAAAAGCAGAATCAATGAAATTCAAAGTTAAAAACTTCAACTATAACGGTTTCATGGGAGAAGACCTCCATGGATTTGCTAAATATAGTGCGCGATTTATTAAATGGACACGAGACCCCGGCGTCGCAGAATTCAAATGTTCAGATAATAAAATAAGACTTATTCCGACGTTCGCATTAGTAGGAGATATTTCGCAACTTCCAAAACAAGATTATGAAAAACTTAGGGGGAAAACACTGTTTGGATCTCCAACGAATTCATATTCATAACAAAAATTTACTCATATGCCGCATGGTTCGCCCAGCGGCTTTTCTATTTTATGCCACATAATATGGCACTTCCTATTATTCCTTATCATCAATGTTATAAAAACTTCTATCGTTTTATTAACATTTTTATGCTTTTACGTTAACCTTTTTATAGCTCTTTTGAATCCATATCAAACTGGAGAAATTATGATTAATCTCTTTTTCGAGCTTTTACTAGTGATCTTTGCGATGAGCTGGATTGTAACTATTCCGACTGCCATTGCTGCATTCTTTATTGGGTACAAAGCAAGGCATGCGTTTGCCGTATGGCTTCTATTGGCATTAGGAATAGGATGTTTTTTACTCATTCCTATTATGCCGGGCGCTGCTCAAGGACCAGATGCGATGGTTTATCTGATCCTACCTCTCATTATTCCAATTATTGTCCTTGCGCCTTACGCACTTGGCTCCCTCATACGACATATCGCGAAACAATAATTTTTTGTTTTACGAGCTTGATTCTATGGGGTCCAACTTTTTTATTCCTCGTAGCCAATGGTAGCACTTGTATCTTTTTGACAAATTCTTTCTATTTACTACACTATTTATGTACTCTGACGAGAGTGCAAGGGGTCATGGCTTACGAGCTCTGACAAAACCCGCGGCGCACCGGCATGATGCGTTGTGAGACCTAGGGAAACCTAGGTCTTTTTTTTATTTTTACTTCTGCGCCCGCAGAAGTTATATCGTTTCATATTCTTCTTGGATAAACTCTCCACTAACCAACTTCTTGAATTCACTGAACAACTGTATAATCCTTTTATCTTGATCTACTAGAGCCGCGATCTTTTCAAATGCTCCTTGTGACTCGTAGTATCCAAAGTCTATTATTCCGATCTCGTTTTCAGTCCTTCGCATCATTTGTTCTAACCGCTTAACGCCATATTCTCGATAGATACTATTCGCCGCATCATTAATTATGCGCCACTTTTCAAAATCTTTAGAACGGATTTTGTATGTGTACATTTTGACAAACATAGGTTTATTTTCCATAACGCCTTTTAATTTTTTCACAACATGCCAACATTCTCAAGTTTGTTGGCATGTTATTTCCCATGACAGTGTTTATATTTAATCGGACGGCCATCAGCATGCGTCGCGCCACATGGACAGGGGTCGTTTCTGCCCACATTTTTGAAATGATCAGCCGAAACCGCTGGACGCGGTGATTTTGGTGAAGCCTCAACAGACGAACGCGATTGATCGATGTTTTCCGCTATCTTAAAAAATCCGTACACAATCGCCTGACGAATCGACACGAGTAATTTCTGAAATTTAATATACGCTTCTTTTTTATACGCGATAAGCGGATCGTTTTGCCCATACGCGCGAAGTCCGATTCCGCCCTTCAAATTTTCAATATCCATTAAATACCACATCCAGAAATAATCAATGGTTTGCAAAGCAAATATCCGCGTGAAATTCGCGAGAGATTCATGCGGTATTTTTTCTTCTATTTTTTTCAATTCCTCGTCAATCAATTCAACGAGAAAATCAATAATCGCCACGCGCGCGATTTCGTCCTGCCGATCATTTCCCGCAAGTTCTTTTAATTTTTCAAGTATCGGCTCGATATCGTATTTCGGCGAAATAATCGTCGCGATAATTTCTTTCAACTCTTCTATATCCCATCGCATCTCCTGACGACTCATCGTATGAAAACGGACTGCCGCTTCTATTTCTCCCTTGAAATAATTTATTACGTCACCGCGCACTTCATCATACGCGTCCATACATAAAATTCCCTGCCGTTTCCGATAGATCGCTTGTCGTTGTTTATTTAACACGTCGTCGTATTCCAATAAATGTTTGCGCGCGTCAAAATTCATTCCCTCAACTTTTTGCTGAGCCGCTTCAATCGCCTTGCTGACAATTCGATTCTCAATCGGCATATCGTCCGGAATATCAAATCGCGTCATTAAATTTTTTAACCGATCTCCCCCAAAAATTTTTAACAATTCATCATCAAGTGAAATAATAAAATGCGTTTCACCGGGATCTCCTTGCCGTCCGGACCGACCGCGCAACTGATTATCAATGCGTCGCGATTCATGGCGTTCCGTACCAATCACGCACAATCCTCCAAATTTTTTAATTTCGTCTTGTTCTGCACTGTCCGGCGGATTGCCGCCTAAGATAATATCAACGCCGCGCCCCGCCATATTCGTCGCCAGCGTCACCGCGCCGCGTTTTCCCGCTTGCGCGATAATCTCTCCTTCTCGTTCATGATTTTTCGCGTTCAAAATTTCATGCGGAATGCCTTCGCGCGTCAAATACTGCGCTAACATTTCGTTGTGCTCTATTGAAATCGTGCCAAGCAAAACCGGCTGTCCTTTTTCATGCTTCTCGCGCACCATGTGCGCCACCGCTTTATATTTCGCTTCGCTATTTTTATAAATTTTATCAGAAGTATCAACGCGAACCATTTGTTTATTCGTCGGAACGCTCAATACATTCAAAGTATAAATTTTGTAAAATTCTTCCGCTTCTGTTGCCGCAGTTCCGGTCATTCCGGACAATTTTTTATACATTCTAAAATAATTTTGAAAAGTAATCGTCGCCACGGTCCGCGATTCCTCTTTGATTTGAACGCCTTCTTTCGCTTCAATCGCTTGATGCAGTCCTTCCGAATATCTTCTTCCATGCATTAACCTGCCGGTAAATTCGTCAACGATAATCACTTCGCCGTCTTTCACCACATAATCCTTATCTCGCCGAAACAACGCTTCCGCGCGCAGAGCCGCTTCAAGATGAAAAACCATTTCCAAATTATTCGCGGCATACGGATCGCTTCCCAATAACTTCGCCGCTTTATCCTGCCCCGTTTCAGTCAAATTTACCGTCTTCATTTTTTCATCAATATTGTAATCTGTGTCGCGCTCAAATTGCCGCACCACGCGCGCGAGCGTGTAATACATTTGTGAATTTTCTCCGCTTGGCGATGAGATAATAAGCGGCGTGCGCGCTTCATCAATTAAAATACTATCAATTTCATCAACAATCGCGTAATGTAATTCACGCTGAACGCGTTGTTTTTTATCGTATACCAGATGATCGCGCAGATAATCAAACCCAAACTCATTATTCGTGCCATAGAGAATATCGCTCTGATACGCTTCTCCACGATCAACTGATTTCAAAAATTCATAAACGATCTTAAAACTGCCTAACATATCTCTCTCTTTATCTAATGCTTCTTCATTATTTTGGTCATTTGGATTTGGGATTTGAGATTTGTTTAGGATTTCGGATTTCGGATTTCGGATTTCATGTCCGGGATCATACCGATAACTTTCCTCGTGATTCAAACACCCGACGGACAACCCAAGCGCGTGGTAAATCTGCCCCATCCAAACCGCGTCGCGCCGCGCCAAATAATCGTTCACCGTAATAATATGCGCGCCTTTACCTTCGAGCGCGTTCAAATACGCTGAAAGAGTCGCGACAAGCGTTTTCCCTTCTCCGGTTTTCATTTCCGACACCATGCCGCGATGAAGCGTAATGCCGCCGATCAGTTGTACATCAAAATGCCGCTGTTTAATCGTTCGTTTCGCGGCTTCTCGGCATACCGCAAACGCTTCCGGCAAAATATCGTTAAGCGTCTGTCCGCTCGCGAGCCGCCCCTTGAATTCGAACGTTTTCGCGCGTAATTCTTCATCGCTCAATCGTGCGTAGTCATTCTCTAAACCATTAATAGCTCGAATAAGTGGTTCGAGTTTTTTCACATATCGTTTATTCCAATCGCCTAAAAAAAATGAGAAAAAAGACACAATTTAAATTAAATCCTAAATTCTAAGCTCTAAATTCTAAACAATATCAAATGACAAAAATCAAAAATCCAAAACAAATCGAATATGAATTATGAAGCACGGATTATGGATTAAAAAGAAGACTAACCTCGAAGTTGCCTCGCAATCTATTATATTCTTTTATTTGTTTTTACGCAAAAATTCCGCCTCAAAAAATAGAGGCGGAATAAATGAAACAACAACCATTTTATTTTTTATAATCTTCCGCGTTTTCAATGAATTCAAAATCAACTATTTCAACTAATGGAAGTTGATCAAACTGTAAAAAATGGTATGACATGGCAATCTGCTTTCCGACGAATCGTACGCCATAAAAATCGGATGGAATTTTTTCAATAGAGTATGTTTCCCATATCTTACTTTCATATCCACTACTAATGGTTTGTTGTGTATTCCAGACTATCATGATGGTTTGGACCCCATCTAACTGGTATGGTTTGCTAATGTAGATGACTGCTCCCGTCTGCGTATTCAGCGAATTTGGATAAATACCGCATCCAAATGCCAAAAATCCAAGTATAACAAAACAGAACGCCACTATCGGAAATGTGTTGCTTTTGCAATGCTTCATTTTTTTCTTCCTTTCATTTTATTTGTATTTACATTAAGAATATTCTCAATGCAACACTAAATAGAATATACTATATCTCGTAAAAAATGTCAATAGAGATAGGGTTTAAGGTATAGCCACTATGGCATAGGAACAAATAACTAACAGTGAATAGTGAAAATTTAAACTTTAAGAGATTTAAACTTTAAGAGATCCGATCTCTTAAATTCTCTTAGTAAAAAATAATAAGTAGTTGGCGTGAGCAGAGATCAGAAATTAAAACGAGGTGCCTGTTCTTCTTTTTGAGCCGCGTTGCGATACGCGCAATATTCGCACTCCGGAGAACTTGACGGAAGTCCGTTTGCCATAAGACATTGATGCGCGTCTGTAATCGTTTTTTCAACCCATCGATCTACGCCGCGATATTCAATAATCTGCACATCAAATTCTAATTTTCCGTCAAACGCTTTTTTATCCCTTTTGCCATTCGCGTACACGAAATAGCCAGTATTAGAAACCGTGAATCCGTTATGACGCAACAGCCATTGATAAATTTCCATCTGCCGTTTATACGCCTGCCGATATTCGCCTTCAAGCGTCACTTCTCCGTCAGAACTTGTCGCTTTGTAATCAACCACCATCAACGCTCCTTTTTTATCAACCCAAATATCATCGACCGCGCCAAAAATAATCAAATTAGTCGGCTGATGATGAAATCGCACACCCTTAAACGTTTCCCGCCATTCGTCCATCATTAGATGCTGAAACGGCACCGCGTCAATGCCGTAATGTTTCATTAACGGATGCGTATCGCCATTCACGCGATGAATGTCAAATTCTTTTTTGAGCAATGCGTCCACCGCGTTATTAAGTGTAAACGCAGGGAGAGACGGCTGACCAACGCCTAATCGCCGATCAATATAAAAACAACGCGGACATTTTAAAAATGATTCTATTTTTGAACGACTTAGGGCGAACGGCTCCTTTGAAGCAGGATCGAAAAAATTTTTTGTTCTGCGCCCGATGGTTTTGTACATACAATCAATTAATGATTGGTAATTTCTGTCATTATTATGAAATTCCAAAATACAAATTCCAAATCACAAACAATATCGAAATTCCTGCCTGCGCGGTAGGCAGGCTAATGATCAAAATTCTAAACCGTTTTGAATTTTGAATTTATTTATCATTTGTTTTGCCTGCCCGCCGAAGATTCAGCGCAGGCGGGGATTTTGTGCTTTGGATTTGTTTGTAATTTGGTGCTTGTAATTTGTGATTTATACTGTTGGTGCTTGTGGTTTGTAATTTATAAAAATGCTAATGGTCAATTGCTATCTCCTATTTATCATCCGTAGTATGCCTTAAAAACGCTCTATTGACAAATTTTCTTAAATGGAGTATATTAAAGTCATAGAGACAGTTCATTAAACCTAGCAAGGAGTATCGAATGACCTATCTAATTGTCATAAGTTATACGCTGTTAAAAGATGGTTCGTTGGGTGTAGTCACTAAAGAAAGTATGTGTCGCGCGATCAGACTCTATTCAATCTTTTCAGCAACGAAGAGGAAAACAAAAATAATATTGAGCATAGCAAAATTTTGGTATGCGACTGAAGAATCGCTCAAGCGTCAATTTATTGCTGATTACGGCATATCAATCAACGGGGACGATGTAATAGTAAGCGATTCAGTAACGAATACGGTAAATGAAGCTGACGAAATAAAAAAAATAATCAGAGTTGCTACTGATACTGACACGCTTATTATTTTCGCGCAAATCGACCACTCAAGACGAATAAAATTTATCTATAGAAAGCTATTTCCGCATGCTCAAATTATACTCAATAGTATCGATGAACCATTTGAAAAAACGGCGTATCAACCGTTACTGAGGAATAGATTTGTATGGCGCGCAATAAATGCCGTACATCTTCTATTGCTTAAAATATTCGGACTCAATAGTTTCATCGC
>CAZVCF010000015.1:0-20866 GCA_964626355.1 uncultured Gammaproteobacteria bacterium | reverse complement strand
AGGAAGGGAAAAAGTATATACAAAATATTACAGGAGAAGGGAAAATCTGGGATTTGTTGATGATGTGATTGTTGTTGACAAATTCTCCGACATAACAAAGAAGGAAGTGCAGGAAGAATTGAGAAAAAGAAACACCATATTTGTCCATAACCGGTATTTTTGGGTTTACTGCAATTTTAAGGATATTGAAAATAAATTTCTGGTTCCGATTTATGGGACAAGAGACATGGTGAAGCTGGAAGAGCGGGATGTTCCAAAAAATCAGTATTACCTATTGGAGAAAGCAGGAATAAGGACGCCAAAAATCTTTAAGGACCCAAAAAAGATTGACAGATTGGTTATTGTGAAGGTTGCAGAAGCTGCAAGAGGGTATGAAAGGGCTTTCTTCTTATGCTCGGGTTTCAAAGATTACAAAGAAAAATCAGACGAATTGCTGAAAAAAATAGAAGTACCTGACGAAGAAAAAAAATAATCTTCAACGACGGAGGCCGAGCCTCCGCAGTTGAACAAAAAAAGAAAAAATGGAAACGATAAATTTAAAAAAAGAATACCTTTCAAAAGATTTTTTCAAAAATTCAACCTACCAACCACCTGAAAATTTCTAATATTTTTAAAAAATATAAGTCCCGATTTCAATCGGGACTTTATTCTTTATCTTAATCATCTAAGAAGAACGCTTCATACATGCCTACCTGGTCGGGTGTAAATTCGTTCATAGCATTTTTGGCATAAAAGAACATTGAGATGGTTTTGAAAACCATCTCAATAATATAGTTTCTCGTAAAAATGTCAACCAAGAAGTAGAAATTCGAGTTTCTTTCATTTCCTCTGCGATGGGAGTATTTGAGAGGCAAGGAATGTATAGATGGTAGAATATATGAACAAAAAAAATCGAAAAATACAGCTCGAATTTTCACTTCCTGGTCAACTATCTCTAAAAGGGGTTCGGGTACTTCAGAATAAAAAAGCATCAAGCGCGAAATTGCCGCCACCGATAAAAAACAATGCAATCGCAACCGCAAGAAGAATTAAATCAAATTCCCATCCGCCAGATTCGGAAAATTTCTTTTTCCAGATTTTTATTTTCATCGCGATCGCGCCGATCATAATAATTCCAAGACCGAGCGCGGCGAACTGTGTCAAAAATCCGATGAGTATCGCGATTCCGCCCAATGGCTCAACGATAGATAATAAACGCATTAAGTTAATCGTTGACGCGGACATCTGCGCAGACGGCGCCATTCGCCACATGCCAAACTTCTGAATTCCGTGCGTTAAAAAAATCGCACCCATCGCGATACGCATCGCAAGCAATCCGTAATCGTTTAACGAGGGGAGAGACGATAGAAAGTCAACCATAAAGAAGGTTAATGATAAATGTAGTGTGGATTAAAAATTCTATTTTAATAAATCCCAAATTACAAGCACCAAATTCCAAACAATAACCAAAATTCAAAATTACAAATTCAAAACGGTTTAGGATTTTGGTCATTAGGATTTCGATATTGTTTGTGATTTGGAATTTGTAATTTGTAATTTGGAATTTATGATTTGGGATTTTCGCTATTCACTACTCACTACCAACTACTTATTATCCTTATTCTATCTTATTTAATCGCGTTTGCAACTGCTTTAACCACTCGCGGATCAAAAAGAGAAGGAATAATCAAAGACGGCGTTGGATTTTTTATCAAACCAGCAAGTTTTTCTGCCGCGCGAATTTGCATTTCGTGCGTTATTTTTTTAACGTGATGATCGAGCGCGCCGCGAAAAATTCCGGGAAAACAAAGCGCGTTATTGATTTGGTTTTGAAAATCCGATCGTCCAGTCGCTACAATGAACGCGCCGCCTTTCTTGGCTTCATTAGGCATAATTTCAGGAATCGGATTTGACATCGCGAAGACAATCGACTTTTTTGCCATTAAACGAATATGTTTCGCTGTCAAAAGATTCGCTTGCGAAACGCCGATGACCGCGTCCGCTCCAACTAACGCGTCACTCATACCGCCCTGTATATGGCGGATATTCGTTTTATGCGCCAATTCTTTTTTATACAAATCAATGTCTTTCCGTTCGCTATGAATGATACCTTTACTATCAACAAGGAGTACATCGCGCGCGCCATACTGCAACAGAAGATGCGTAATGGCGTTGCCTGCCGCGCCTGCACCAATAATCACGATACGCGCTTTCTGAAATGATACGCGCGCAACCTTAAACGCGTTGATGAGTCCCGCAAGCACAACCATCGCAGTGCCATGTTGATCGTCATGCATAACCGGGATATCGAGTTCATCCTGCAACCGTCGTTCAATTTCAAAACACCGTGGCGCGGCAATGTCTTCAAGATTGATGCCGCCGAATATCGGCGCGATATTTTTTACCGTAGCGACTATCTCGTCGGGATCTTGCGTCGCGAGCACAATCGGGAACGCGTCAATGTTCGCAAACGTTTTAAAAATCATCGCCTTTCCTTCCATCACCGGCACTGCCCCTTCCGGACCAAGATTGCCAAGCCCGAGCACCGCGGAACCGTCGGAAACAATCGCAACACTATTTCCTTTAATCGTCATATCGCGTGTCTTATCTTTATGCGCCGCAAGGTATGTTGCAACAGCGCCAACGCCCGGCGTGTATACACAACTCAAATCATTTTGGGAATCAATCTTCATTTTTCCGCTCACTGCGATTTTTCCTTTCAATTTTCTATGAATTTTTATCGCCTGATTATATATATCCTTTCGCATAAATTTATTATAAGGAAGCTTGACAAAATAACAAAGATATATTATCTTAATAATTGATCATTAAACGTTCTCTAAAAAGATTCAAAAAGGAGAATAAAAAAATGGATCTTAAAATTTTTAGCGGAAAGAACAACCGATTATTTGCGCAAAAAATGTGTCAAAAAATCGGCGTCCCTTCGGGCGTAATTGATATACATCCTTTTAGTGACGGTGAAGAACGGGTGCGATTTGAAGAAAATCTGCGTGGCGCTGATGTGTTTTTGGTGCAATCAACTAATCAACCAACAAATAATCTTTTTCAATTATTACAAATGGTTGATGCGGCACAACGCGCTTCCGCCGAACGGATTACTGTGGTGATACCGTATTTTGGCTGGGCGCGTCAAGAGCGCAAAGACAGGTCTCGGGTGCCGATTACCGCGAAGTTAGTCGCAAAACTTATCGAAGCCGCTGGAGCGGACCGGCTCCTTACGATGGATCTTCATGCAAAAGCAATTGAAGGATTTTTTGAAATTCCCGTTGATCATATTTATATCAGACCACTATTTGTAAAACAATTTTCTGAATTTAAAAACAGCCCTAATGTGGTAGCGATTGCAGCTGATGCCGGAGGAACCGAACGCGCGCGGGCCGTTGCGGATCGTCTTGGCCTCGATTTAGCGCATGCGGATAAACGCCGTTCATTACACGACGGTAAAGTAGAAAAAATTAAAATCGTTGGCGATATTGAACCTCATCAAATCGCGCTTATTGTCGAAGATATGATCGATACTGGCGGCACGCTTATTTCTGTATCGCGCGCGCTTAAAGAACAAAAAGGCGTTGAAAACGTGTTGGTATGCGCCCCGCATGCCGTGCTTTCCGGAAATGGGATCGAAAAACTGCTTACGGAAGAAGTGATTAAAAAAATATATATCAGCGACACTATTGAACAGCCGCCTGAAAAATTGGCATTGTTAAGATTGGACGATCCAAAAAGCAAATTTGCATTAGTATCATCTACTGACATTTTTGCAAGCGCCATTGGACATATCCATCATAATAGCGGATCAATTAGTCAACTCTTCGAATAAAAAATTTATTTGCGCAGTGAGCGAGAGAAATGAAAGTACTCTTTCATTTCCGAGCGAACAAGCAAACACAGGGTTAATACCCCGTAGCTCTACTACGGAACCCGTGTCCAGAGCTTTACTCTTGGGTATAAAACCCTTTATTTTAAAAAACCCTCGATTTCGTTTAAGTGAAATCGAGGGTTTTCTATGGACATCGCACTATGAAACCGCATTAAGAATTCATTAGTGCGAATGAGTTGCGAAGTGTTGGAATAAAAAAATAAGCGAACGGTATTAGACTATACAGAGAGTTTATTTTTTTATGAAACACAAGCAAATCGTCGCACTAATGAATTATGGAGTGCGGTTTCATAGTGTGATGTCCATAATTACGATTGTCGAAAAAGAAAACTTTTAAATTCATTAAAATTATTACGCAACAAAATAGCTCGCTTCTCTCGTCCAATATAACCCTTGAGTCTTTCCGGAATGGGCACCGACACACCTACGATCTTCTCGACTTCTTCAAAAAACTTTGCTGGATGAGCTGTTTCTAAAAATACTCCCACACCTTCTTTAAAATTTTTCATAAAATCGATTAACCCACAATACGCGATCGCTCCATGGGGATCTATACTATATTTATATTTTTTGAAAACATTCGAAATAGCTTCTTTTGTTTCCGCGTCAGAAAAGCTTGCGCCATAGATATCATCTTTCATTTTTACAATATTATTATCATATAATTCAAGCATTCTTGAAAAATTACTCGGATTCCCTACATCCATAGCATTTGAAATGGTTGAAACTGAAAGTTTCGGCTTAAAATCGCCTGTTTGTAGGTAGAGGGGAACCACATTATTACTGTTTGTCGCAGCAACAAATTTAGTTATCGGCGCGCCCATTTTTTTGGCGATAATCCCAGCTGTTAAATTGCCAAAGTTGCCGCTTGGCACCGATACGACAAGAGGATTTTTTTGCTCATTCAGTTTCGCGCACAGATACACATAATAAAATGACTGAGGCAATAGGCGCGCTATATTTATAGAATTTGCTGAAGCAAGTGTCATTTTTTCTTTTAACTCTCTATCCAAAAAAGCTCGTTTCACTAATTGCTGGCAGTCATCAAAGGTTCCCTGAACTTCTAATGCGGTGATATTTCCACCCATACCGGTAAGTTGTTTCTCTTGTAGTGAACTAACTTTACCACTCGGGTATAGGATAATTACTTTAACGCCGTTTACATTTAAAAATCCGTGCGCGACAGCGCTACCTGTATCTCCTGATGTCGCGACAAGAATAGTAATCTCTTGTTGCGATTTTTCCGAAAAAAAACCGAATAAGCGCGCCATAAATCGAGCCGCAAAATCTTTAAAAGCGCAGGTTGGACCATGAAACAGTTCAAATACATATAGTTGCGCGTCAAGTTTAACAAGAGGGACGTCAAAATTAAAAGATTCATTAATGATTTTCATTAGTGTGTTGTGCGGTACGTCTGGCGCGAAAAAATTTTTACCTACTTCAAGGGCGATGTCTTGAAATGACATCGAATCTGTTTGTTTAAAAAAATCATTTGGCAAACGAGGTATAGAGAACGGCATATATAATCCGCCGTCTGGCGCGAGCCCATTCATCACCGCTTCATAAAGTCCGACTATCGGACTTTTTCGTTGTGTGCTATAAAATTTCATAATGACTGTTTGATGAGCGAAATAAGATGATGAATGTTTGCGTTTTCCTTAATGGCTTCGCGAGGAATTATGACATCGGCGCATTCAGAATAGAGCGTGTTCCGTAAACTAAGTAATTCACGATAACATCTACTGAGAGCTTGCATATCTGTTTCATTATTTTTCGAACTATATAAATCTCCAAAGACAACCGGTTTTGGTTCTTTGAGATAGCGCCTAAACATTTCTTCTTTCATGTTTTCAGAAGCCTTAATATAAATCACCATTGAAAATTGTTTAAGCCTATCGCCTATATTTTTGTTGGTATAAATCACACCACCAGTTGTATCAATAACAGTGTTTTTGATTTTGTTGTTTTTAACGCGTGCGAAAATATCTTCCATAACGCGCATCTCTAAAAACATATATTTTTCCTGATTGACAGTGAATTGTTTATCGTATGGTTGACCCATCCAGCGCGAAATATCCTTTATGCCTGAATAGCCGTGTTTTTTTAAAATTGGCGAAAGTTTTTTTTCGATCAAATTATCGCAATTAATATGTTTAAAACCGACATCCTGAAATTTTTCCGACCAATATGTTTTGCCAATGTTAGACATGCCGACTAAACTCACCATCAACTGATTGTCTCGCAGTAATTGATCGAATTTTCGTTTTGATAATTTCATATAGTTATTCGATATAGCCCATTTTTATTTGAAAATATTTACGATATTTGCAAGTATACCACCGGCAGTTACCTCAGCGCCGGCGGGTCCGCGGTCATCACTCCGTCAACGTCGGTCCATATCTCAATAGTTTTAGCGTCAACAGCCGCGCCAACCAAAGATGCGGTATAGTCAGAGCCTCCACGGCCAAGCGTTGTAGTAACTCCACTGTCGGTTGATGCGATAAAACCGCCCATTATAGAAAGCCCTTGATTAATTTGAAAATAATTTGAGAGCAGTTCATACGTTTTCTGAATATGCACATTTGCCGAACCAAAAGTATCGTCAGTTTTTATCAGAGCGCGAGCATCCGCAAATTTACAAAAAATTTTCTGATTTTGTATCGCTTCTCCAATAATATATGATGAAAGCTGTTCGCCGAAACTCATAATATTATCTAATGAACGCAAGGACAATTCTCCCAACAAATAAATTCCCCGTAACGATTCATTGAGTTCATTATACTTTTTTTCAACTTCTACCAATACTAATTTCTGACTTTTTGATTTAATCAGTTTTTCGATCGCCTGATTATGCTGGTCAAAAATATCTTTCAATAATTTTTTATACGCACTGTTTTTTTCCGATGCGAGATAGGCTATTTTTATAAGTTTATCAGTAACACCGCCGAACGCTGACACGACAATAATCAAATCTTTGTTCTTTTTGAAAGATTGAATAATGATTTGAATTACTTTTTTTATATTTTCTGCGTGAGCTACCGATGAACCGCCAAATTTAAGTACTTTCATACAGGACTTCCGCGTTTGGCGCACTTCTGCGTCAAAAACTGTGGTGCTCAACGCCGTATGATTACAATACGGCTTATTCCGCTCCTCGTTTTTTCCTTGAATTGCATCCAAACGCGTAAGTCCCGTCATAATTATTGATAAATTGAAATAATGAAAAAACCGGCTTCGTTGCTGAAGTCGGTTGTGTAGATGATATAAAAATAATTCCACAACAAACATCAGCCACCAGCGGTGGTTGTAGTCGTTATGGTAGTTGTTTGCGATAATCTATATATCATACTATAAGTTTATGGTTATGGATTATATACGTCAAATTTATATATACACCTCTTATCTGAAAAATCGTAAAGCCCAGTTTGGTGCGCGTGGGTGGATTCGAACCACCGAACCTGTTGTTTATAAGACAACTGCTCTGCCGCTGAGCTACACGCGCATGGTAACTATCAACATACAACTATCAATTATCAACAAAATTAACTATATATTATTTTTTGTTGAAAGTTGTATGTTAATATATAGTATATCTTTTTTTACTATACAGGCAATAATTCGCTCAAAATACAATAGGCGACCAATAATTATTGGTCGCCTATATTTTTAATTATTTTGTCCTACGATTCTTTCCATCTTTTTTATGATATCACTAGATATACTTAATCCGCCAAGCCAGAATAAAAAGCCAAGAATAAATTCTCCAAGAGAAGCGTCTCTACTATCGCCAATACTAATATGGTCACTAAGCACGGCGTATGTGTATGCCGCAGGGAGCAGAATCCCCAATAGGCAAACTATTGCTAAAAAAACCAAAAAAAATTTTTTCATTTTTTTTCTCCTTGCCTACTATTAAGCAGGCTATTTAATGAACTTATAGTTTATAGAGAGCTATATCTTCATAAATATATATATATCTTGTATAGTTAAGATAACCTATCTTAATAATTTTGTCAAGTATGACCATTTCTCTTTTGAAAGAAAAAGAAAATGAACCAGAGCAGACATTACGGCCAAAAACATTGAAAGAATTTGTCGGGCAGGAAAAATTGAAACAAAATCTTTCTATTTTTATTGAAGCGGCGAAACAACGCGGCGAAGCGTTGGAGCATGTTCTTTTTTACGGCGGCGCGGGATTAGGCAAAACAACACTCGCCAATATTATCGCGAATGAAATCGGAAAAAAAATTCATATAACCGCCGGACCCGTGCTTTCGCGACAAGGAGATCTTGTCGCGCTTCTTACTTCTCTTGAAGACGGAGAAATTTTATTTATTGATGAGGTTCATCGCTTACATCGAAGCGTTGAAGAAGTGCTCTATCCGGCAATGGAGGATTACAAAGTTGATCTTATTTTAGGGAAGGGTCCGGGCGCGCGAACGCTTCGGCTTGATCTGCCAAAATTTACGCTCGTTGGCGCAACCACGAAAGCGAGTATGCTTTCTTCGCCGTTGAGAGATCGGTTTGGTTCAAGTTATTCACTTGATTTTTATCCGGTTGAAGATTTAATAAAAATTATCGCGCGCTCCGCGCGCATTTTATCAATCGCGATCGATGAACAAGCGTCCGGAGAAATCGCGCAACGAAGCAGATTTACGCCGCGCGTGGCGAATCGTCTACTTAAGCGCGTGCGAGATTGGGCGCAAGTTAACAACATCAAAACAATCTCTCCCGAACACGCGAAAGAATCGCTTGAAATTCTTGATGTGGATCAAGAAGGATTAACCGCGGTTGATAGAAAAATGCTTAAAATGCTCGCGGAACATTTTAACGGCGGCCCGGTCGGCCTTAAAAGTCTCGCGGTCGCGTGCGGCGAAGAACCCGAAACACTTGAAGAAATCTATGAGCCGTATTTGGTGCGTCTTGGCCTATTGCAACGAACGCCGCGCGGCAGAATGCTTTCTTCTTCCGCAATGAAACGTTTTGGGATTTCTGGGAATAGAGCGCTCTTTTAAATTTACCCATTCCGTTTATTTTTTAAAAAACCACTTCATGAAATATTTGATTCCGCTCCAGATGTGAATAAATACATATCTATTAAATCCTTTTTTTGCGGAAATCCGTTTGTGTTGATGGGTTGCGACTACTTGAGGAAAATGCCATACTTCATACCAAGCGCGCCATAACGATTTGCATAAATCGATATCTTCAAAATATAAAAAGTATCGTTCGTCCATTCCACCGATTTTTTCAAACACTTCTCGCCGCATAAAAACACACGCGCCCATAATCCAATCGACTTTTCGCGGTTCCATAATTTTCGCGCAATCAATAGTATATTTTTCTAAAACCATTTTTCCAAATCGCGTCTTTCCAAAAAAGGTGCGACGACACAGAGGCACGAATATGTTTGGAAAAGAAAAACAGGTTTGTTGGATCGTGCCATCTCTATTCAACAAACGAATACCCACCGCGCCCGCGCGTGGGTTTTTGTTGAAAAATGGAAAAATGGAATCGAGCGGAGACTGAAAAACCACATCAGGATTCATCAATACCGTGTATTCCCCTTTTGACGCTTTAACGCCGCAATTTATTCCTGCGGCATATCCTCTATTGATACTAAGTTCAATAATTTTTATTCCCTCGATTTTTCTCAACTCATTTTTATCCTCTTCCCTTGAAGTATTATCAACAACAATAATTTCGTATTCTCCAGCACCCCATTTTTTGATACTTTCAACACACGACTTAACCAATCGCGACGAGTTAAAATTAACGATAACGAAGGAAAGCATAAAAGTGTAAAATGTAAAAATCAAAATGTAAAATGACAGATAAAAAATGTTAAAATAATTTTAAAATTTATAATTTTTTTATTTTACATTGTCATTTTGCATTTTGATATTTTAATTTTGCATTTATACTACAGCCACCTTCTTATTTCTCTCGCCGACAACAAGGCGTGTTGCATCACTTGCTGTCGTTTGCGCATCATCAACGGAATCTTTCTAGTAATGCTTATCCATGCGATTAATACCTTTGGATTAAAAAATAAAAGATACAAAAACTTGCCGATTTCTTCAAGAATAATAAGCGGCGCGTATAAAAATAAATTAACAGCGTGTTCGTTCTTGATAAGCATCCAGATATGATTTCGGTAGGATAAATAATTGATGAGAAACGACCGCGAGCGATGATCGCGCGACAAATCAAATATATTCCGTTTTTGTTTAACCGAACGGAAGTGATAAGCGACAGCGGACGGCATGTACAGCGCGCGAAATCCAAACAATTTCATCCTCCACGCGATATCAATATCCTCTTTATAGGCGAAGAAATCTTCGTCAAAAATTTCCTGATACTCGCGGCCGTTTTTCGTATATGAAACCGCGCTCCGTCGCAAAGCTGATAAATTGAAAAGGCACAACGCGCCGCTCAAACCAAAAACTTCTTCCTTTTTGTGCGCGCCACACACCAACGGATCATCAACGTTATAAAAACGATGAGGAAAACCGACTTCGAGGCCGCACGTGTCGTATGTTTTTGTTTTGAGAACCTCGTTGATTTCTTCATCGCCAAAATGCGCGCGCATCAGCGCGCCGCTTACGCTTCCAACGTTTGACTCCGACTCAATGGCGCGCATCAACTCTTCAAGAAAAGTCGGCTCCAAAATAATATCAGGATTCATAATGAGCGCATGCGAACAGTTTTTCGCAAGCGCGAATCCTTGATTATGCGCGTACGAAAATCCCTTATTGCTTGTATTGCGCACAATTTGAAATGTCGGAAATTGTTTTATATATTCTATCGTTCCGTCGGTTGATGCGTTGTCAATAATCAAAACTCCAAAATCGTTATACGTCTGTTTTTGCAACGACTCAAAACAATACGGCAAAAATTTTCTGCTATTCCACGTTACAATTTGAATTTGAACCATAATAATTTAAAATGTAAATCTCAAAATGTAAAATGACAAAGAAAAATGGTAAAATTATTTTTTACCCTCGCTGATTTAAGTGCAAAGTTCATGAGAAAAAAATTGATGAAATCTTTTCTCGAACTCGCTGAATTTGCTTCAATATAATTTGCGAGAATACTTGTTCCGCTTCGTAATGATTGCTTGTCAAGCACATCGCATATAGAATCTTTTGACAACGCGTCGATAAAACGGATAAGACACATTACCCATCTATAAAGTCTTTTCCTGAATTCATTTTTAAATTTTACATTGTCATTTTGCATTTTGATATTTTAATTTTGCATTCTCGACTCTACTATTATTTATATATTTACGTACGAGAATAAAGATAGCTTATCATCGTCGCGATAAGAAACGAACCTATCGAATGATATAAAAAGGGACCAAAAAAGGTTGCGACTGCAAGCGCGACAAGAGCAACAGCAATACATCGTTCTTTTTCATCTTCAGCGCGCGTTAGCCGCTTTCCGAGAAAAAATAAAAACGCGCTAAACGCCGTAAAGCCGATAACACCTAATTCATACCATAATTCAAGATAGCCCCAATCAAGATGATAGGTTTCACGAATCGTCCCATCAAGCGGATTTGCATATTTAATCGTTGAACCAAGTCCGACCCCCCATAACCAATGAGTATTGATTCCTTCTAAGAGCGGTTTTAAAATTTCAAGCCGCGTCAAACCGCTTAATTCTTCTTCGGGACGGGTAATCGTTTGCAGTCGTCCAAAAAAATCAGAGAGTCCGAGCGATTGCCCCTTACTGCTTATCAAAAAAATCACCGATAATTCAATAAACACAACGAGTAGAAATATTCCTATTCCTTTCAGCCATTTCGGAGAACGAAGTATAAGGAATAAAAAAAGAAGCGCAACTATCGCTCCGACGAAATACGCTCGTCCGAAATTCATAATCATAATCGCGGACGTGAGAGCGGCGATTGCCAAATGTTGTTTAAAAAATGAACGTGTTTGCCGAATCATATCATAAAAAACGCGCGCCCACGCAACAATCATAAGAAAAAATATCCAAATATGCGACGGAAATACGATACGGAAAAATCCGTTTTGCAGATTAGTAATTTTTCCGATGAGGAGCTTACGTAACCAAAAATAATAATCGCTATGCACTTCCATTATGCCCCACGCAAAGATAATAAGATTGAGAAAAGTAAATAAAAAAATAAAAACAAGCGACGCCCATACTAAATGCTGTACGCGCGCGCGAGAATTTCCATCTTTCCAAAGTTCTTTCAGCGGCAAAAAAAGAAAAATAAAACTATATGAAATCAAATCACCGAGCGCGAGCCGCAGATCGTTGCCATTAATGACTCCTCGCGTGAACGAAAAAATCGCAAGAAGAAAAAAGATAATCGCAAAAAGATAGAGTGAGTAGTTGGCAGTGAGTAGTGAGTAGGAAAATAAATTTTTGATTTTTGATTTTTGATTTTTGATTTTATTAAGGAGCCATATCGCCATCACGATTACAAAAAATATCAGCCGCAACGACACGCCGAAAAACTCCATCATAATCCCCGCTTGTCCGACTAAAAATTCACCGATAACGACTACGAGCGCGTAATCAAATTTTTTTATCGCCAAAAAGAGAAAAAGAATAATTATTATTCCTGAAATGATATGCGCCGATGCCATTCCGCGATAGACAATCCATGAAACAATATAAAAAATCGTTATGCCAGCGAAATAAAATACGAAATAAGTATATTTTTTTTTTACTAAATCTAACATTTTTAATCTTACATTATTCAATCTTTTTTAAAATTTATTCAGGAGTTATGATTTTGCCCCGCATCCGCGGGGCACCCCGCGGATGCGGGGCAATTTTTTACTTTGCATTTATGAAGTAGCTCCACCATTTTTTGAAATTTGAAATGCTTGGCTGAAAAGCTGACGCTGACGTGGTAGTCGCGATCGATTCCCTGCCTTTAATAATCGCCGATTGCTCTCCCTCTTTTTGCAAGCCAAATTTCAATCGCGCAGTTTCTTCGCGGAAAAAGTCAGATTGCATATAACGTTGTTTTTCGCTCAGCGTATTATTTTTTTCCTCCTCCGCGGCTATTTTCGTTTCATACAGACGCACTTCTTTTCGTATGAAAATATAATTTTTAATATGCCTCGAAAGACTAATCGCCAGAAATACAAAGATAATAAAAATAACAATAAAAAATATTTTGCTCTTTAACAAATCAGCAATAGTGGCTGAAGGTTTTTTCATTTTATTCAAAAAATTGATACAAAAAGAATTAAATCCGAATATCGAAATCCGAAATCCGAAACAAATTCAAATGTCCAAATGTCCAAAATTCAAAACAAGAGCGGAAGCCGAAATCAGAAATCGTTTTGGTCATTTAGATTTAGAATTTAGATATTGTTTCGGATTTCGTGCTTCGAATTCCGGATTTATAATTTTGCGATTTGTTATTTTATCTTTTACTTTTTGAATTATTCTGTTTCCATTCTATTTTCTATTTTCCTGAGCGCTCGTATTCTCTCTTCAACCGGCGGATGCGTCATAAACAATTTTACAATAAATGATGCGCGCCCCGCATGCGCAGGGTGCGCATCCGCTTTAAATGGATTTTCAAAATACAAATGCGCGGTCGCGTTTGTTGCGGAGCGCATTGCTTGCGTATCGCTCGCGATTTTTTGAAGCGCGAACGCTAATCCTTCTGGATCGCGCGTGACAAGCGCGCCGGAGGCATCAGCAAGAAACTCCCGTTTTCGAGAAATCGCCAATTGCATCAGCATTCCTGCTATCGGCGCGAGAATCGCAACAGCAAAACCAATAATCATCAATATCGCGCCGGCTTGACCGTTCTCACGGTCATTATTACGACTCCGAAAACCGCCAAAGAAACTCATTCGCATAAACCAGTCGGAAAGAATAGAGAGGAATCCTACCAAAACCACCGCAACCGTTGATACCAACATATCTTTATTTTTGATGTGCGAAAGTTCGTGCGCAAGCACACCCTCTAATTCTCGTTTCTCTAATTTTTCAAGAAGTCCTTGTGTCACCGCCACGACCGCGTGTTCCGCGTTGCGTCCGGTCGCGAACGCGTTCGGCGCGCGCTCGTTGATGATATATATTTTCGGCATTGGCGCGCCAACGGTCATCGAGAGATTCTCCACAATGCGATATAATTCTGGCGCGTCCTGCTTTTTTATTTCTTTCGCTCCGCTCATCGCGAGGACCATCTTATCCGAATACCAATAGGACGCGAAACTCATGCTGACGGAAAATATTACCGCGATCAATAAGATGACAGGCGAATTAAATACTCGCGCGAATAAAAATCCGAACGCGATAATCAAAACAAAAAATACCGTGAATAACAGCACGGTCTTACGAGTATTACTCTCCGCATGATTATATAATGTGTTAGCCATATTTTTTTCCTAAAAAGCTAGGAACCTTGAATCACGAAACTCTCGAATAACTGTCATTGCGAGGAGCGAACGGAGTGAGTGACGCGGCAATCCAACGCATTTGTTCAGTGATGAGATCGCCACACATCGCCTCGAGGCTCGCTCGCGATGACGTCCCGTAATTCAAGGTAAGAAGCTAAAACCTATTTCTAGAATTTCACCGCGACTGGCTTTTCTTCTTTTGCGTCCGCGTCAAAAAATTCCGATTTTTGGAATTTAAAAATGCCGGCTATAATATTTGAAGGAAAGGTTTCAGTTTTATTATTTAATTCAATCACATTGCTGTTATAAAATCGCCGTGCCGCTTGAATTTTATCTTCCGTGTCAACGAGTTCGCGCTGTAATTCCAAAAAATTCGTATTTGCTTTCAGTTCGGGATACGCTTCCGAGACTGCGAAAAGACTTTTTAATGTATCGCTTAACATATTTTCCGCTTTGCCATGCTCTTTTATCGTTTTTGCGCCTAACGCCTGCGCGCGCGCCTGCGTCACTTTATCAAATACTTCTTTTTCATGGCCAGCGTATCCTTTCACTGTATTCACCAAATTAGGGATTAAATCATATCGGCGCTTGAATTGCACTTCAATATCCGACCACGCTTCCTGCACTCTATTTTTCAACACAATAAAACGGTTATAGGTAAAAATGAACCACAGGATAATAACCGCGACGATGCCAAGAATGATATATACTGCCGTCATATAAATAGTTAATTTTAACATGAGATGGTTGCCAAACCCAGTTTCGTCGCGAATGTTCGAGAACGCGAGCGAGACGAGGAGCGACGACGAAGCGGTATCAAGGAGAAAGATACCGCGAGGAGGAGCGACGAAGTCGTAGCCGCGTTATCGAACATGGAGCAGAAATCTGGATTTGGTAAACATCTCTATATTTTAGTATATCAAGAATAGCAGAAAATGCAAAAGAATCGTCTTAAAAAGACGATTCTTAATTTTAACTTTTATTTTAATTTTGACTTAATAAATACACCAAACACTCTCTCAAGAGACAATTGACCTGACTGTTGTTTATCTATCCAAAAGGTGACGACATCTCTGTTATTTTGTTTTTCGAATTCATCAAGCGCGGATAGAATAATTTCTAAATTTTCTTTCTCGCGCGCTTCGCCCATTAAATCAAGTTCTATATATGAAAAATCTCCTTTATATGAGAAATTTCCGTATGTAGTTACTTTATGCACTCTTGCACTTTGGATATCAACTTTTTGTTTTTCGATCTTACTGTTTGAGACCCGTCCGCTGTCGTTATTCTTAGAACATCCTGAAAACATCGCCACCAAACTTTGTCCAACTATAAAAATTCCAATAAATACCACGCCGATGGATATAATTTTTCTCGTATACGTGTTCATTTTATTTTTCCTTTTTTGTTCATGACGCGAAATCGTATGTTTCGCGCCGCGATATTTTATCTATCTTCTCTTGATTTGTGCTGTATAACGAGACCGACTATATATTGGTGATCGCCGTCGTCATATACCACCTGCCAATTCGTTATGATTTTATCAGGATTATTTTTTTCAAACGTATCTAATGTTTCCGATACGATCGACATATTTAAGAGACCATTTTCTTTTTTATATTCTCGATCCGGCGTTGCGATAAAATCTATACTAAAATATTTGCCGAATGTCAAAATCGTATAATTTCCGTTTGTTCCGGCATTTCTAATAGCATACTGTATAAACGCTTTTTGTCTGTTAATCATCTCTACGCTTTGTTTCTTCTCTTGCTCTTTCTGAGCCTTTGCGAGATCTTCGCAACCAGTTATCACGATAATTATTATAGCGATACTTAGTAAAAACGCGCAAAGAACCACACCATACAATCCAATTTTCTTTTCTTTCATTTTTTCTCCTTTTGCTTCCTTTTATCTGTTGTAAAGAACGAATCTTCCGCAACAAATAACTAAAAAGAGAATAACATATTCTGTTGAATATGTCAATGGCCTATATATACTATCAATTGAATTCGATAAGTATAGTAATGAACCGACACTGGTGCGCGACACCGATAGAGATTTAATGTAAAATGTAAAAATCAAAATGTAAAATGACAAAGAAAAAATGGTAAAATTATTTTTTACCCTTAATCGTAAGGATATTTTTCGAGGTTTTTGTATTTTGCATCTCGATAGACGTCATTAGTCATATAACCACATTATATTGTCTTTTCTAAATCCATTTTAAATTTTACACTGTCATATCCGAAGTGAGAGAGGAAAGATAAAAAATGTTTTATCTTGCCGAACGAACGAGGATATATCGGAGATATTTTAATTTTTGATTTTTACATTTTGAATTAGGTAGTCTGAATTAATATATCGCCGATTATGCGCCTGGTATCATTAAGGTCATGTCGTAAAATTTTATAATGTTTTTCCTCCAATTGTTGGCGTGCGGCGAAGAAGACGCAAAGTGATAACAATGACAATATAAAAAATGGTAAATAACAGTGCCATTAAGATATAATACCATTGCACATCTAACCGCGCGACTGAATTATATAATCCGTGAAAAAGAATCGCGAGCCAGATGCCGCCATGACCAACTAAAAACGGCCAGCGCGATAGTTTTGGATGCAATTTTGCCGCCGCCAGAAAAAGGCCGGACAACGCGCCACCCATCAAGTGCAATAAATTCGCCGATGCGATGCGATCAAATATAAACGAAGTGACTGACAGAAAATTACCGGCTATTCCAGTGAACCCGGAAAATTCCTGCGACCATGCGGTGGTGATGCCAATAATATTTTCTCCGAATGCCACGCCTAAACCAGCGGCTCCGCCGTACACGATGCCGTCAATATATTCATCAAAAACAGTTTTTTTAACTATCTTTACTTGCAGAACGAAAAATTTTGTATATTCCTCAAAGAGCGCATCAACAAAAAAAGAACTTGCGAAAATATATAAGATTGCCGAACCGGCGAAAATACCGTTCACAAACGATCCAATAGCGAATTGCCCGATGACCATCGGTATCAACAAAATCGCCGCAGTAATAAATACGCGAAACAGCGCGCCGAATGGTTCCGGCTCGCGGCTATCGATCGCGCGCAAAAATATCCACCAAAAAAAGATGGGAAAAAACGCGAAAGCGAGATAAATCAGGATGTAAACGAGGATCATCTAATTGAATTATGAGATATGGGCTATCACAAATGCAAAATGTAAATATCAAAATGAAAAATGACACTGTAAAATGCAAAATTATTTATTTTTAAAATTTTTAAATTTTGAATTGTATCTTCGTTTTGAATTTTTGATTTCGGTCATTTGAATTTGTTTCGTATTTCGAATTTCGATATTCGGATTTTAATTATTCATTTTTCACTATTAGTTTTAGTTATTACAAATATCGTTCTTCTCCCTTTATCCGATACTGCAATGCTTCCATAAGATGAGGCGTTTCGATGCGCTCGGATTCCGCGAGATCAGCGATCGTGCGCGCGACTTTCAAAATACGGTGATACGCGCGCGGCGAAAGTGCGTACTTTTTAAACGCGTTTTCAAATAATTTTTCCGATTCAGCGTTAAGCGCGCATATTTTTTTAATTTCTTTTAATTTCATTCCGCTATTTGTCCGCGATTCGTTCTCAAACCGTTGATACTGCCGTTCACGCGCCGCTGAAACGCGTGCGCGAACTTTTTCAGATGATTCAGAAGCCGCTTCGCTTTTTAATTTAATAAACTCAACGCGCGGCACTTCAAAAAACAAATCAACGCGATCAAGCAACGGTCCCGACAATCTTTTTTGATAGCGAAGTATGTGCGATGGCGAGCATACGCACTGTTTTTCCGTGTCATTCAAATAACCGCACGGACACGGATTCTGCGTTGCAACAAGCATAAATGACGCGGGAAAGGTGACATGTCCTTTCGCGCGCGCGACGGAAATTATTTTATCTTCAAGCGCTTGACGCAAAGCTTCAATCGCGCTTCGTCCGAATTCCGCTATCTCATCAAGAAACAACACTCCGCAATGCGCGAGCGACGCTTCGCCGGGACGCGGATGCTGTCCGCCGCCCACCAACGCGATGTCGGAAATCGTGTGGTGCGGACTTCGAAACGGACGATCAGCGATAAACGGACGATCCTCGCGCAACAAACCGGCAACACTGTATATTTTTGTCACATCGATAATTTCTTCTTCGGTCATGCGCGGCAAAATAGATGGCAATGATTTAGCAAGCAGACTTTTTCCGGTTCCGGGCGGACCGCTCATTAAAACATTATGTCCTCCGGCGGCAACAATTTCCAAACCGCGCTTGATGTATTCCTGCCCCGCGATGTGCGAAAAATCAATCTCGTATTCAACTGGAAAATCGTGTTCGCCAACGCCGTTCATTTCGATTTCCTCGCGCGTTTTTTTGTTGCCTAGAAAATACAAAAGTTCTTTTAATGAATCCATTGGGACTATTTTGAGCCCTTTTACCAAAGAAACTTCCTGTATATTTTGTCGAGGCAAAAATAGAACATATTTTTCCTTGCGCGCGAAAACCGCGATCGGCAAAATTCCTTTACTGTATCTGACGCGTCCATCAAGAGAAAGTTCGCCGACAAAAATCGCTTTTTCGGGAATATATTTTTTATCTAAAATACCGTCCGCAACCAAAAGCGCAAGCGCAATCGGCACATCGTAAAATGTGCCTTCTTTCTTCAAATCAGCCGGCGCGAGATTGACCACGATTCGTTGATTAAACTTAAGCGGAAAATCAGAATTTTCCAAAGCCGCGCGCACCCGTTCCTTCGCTTCATCAACCGCCTTATCCGCAAGTCCAACGATTGAAAAGGAAGGAAAACTTGAAGAGATATTTGTTTCAACTTCAACAGGAAACGCATTTAACCCATGCGTTGCCGCTGACAACAATTTCGCGAGCATACATAATAAATTAAAAAATCAAAATGCAAAAATCAAAATGACAATTCAAAATTTAAAAATTTGAAACAAATTTCAATTTATTTATTCGTAGATTCGCACTCTATTCGTTATTCGTTGATGAAAAGCGAATTCTATATTCTATTACGCTCTGCGAAGGCAGGAAGGCGCACCCCACTTTGGAAATGAGTTGTTTGAACCGCTCCAGTAGTCGAGCACTGGTCTATTTCCGTTATGCTTGCCACGCATGGCAATCCATAAAGGCGCGACTTTATCGCTACCGTGACGAGAACCAGGCAGGTCTATATGGTGGTCTTCGAGGATTTCCGGATATTGGAGAATAAATGCGACTCCTTCATCAGCGGTAAAAGGAGAACGACCTTCTGCCCTAAATTGATCTATTGCTTTGTCTGCACCTTTACCGAGCATCGCTTTTCCGTCTTCAATATCGATAATGAGATATGCCATTGATTCAGGAATATTCAAACTATCTATGGTTTTTAGTTCTGAAAGAACAGTGACGGTAAATCCCTTATTCCCCTCCACCTCCATCAGCGGAATCTTTTCTTTCAGCGAAAGCAGTTTTTCGCTCGGAACAATGATAAAAGGAATATGTCCTTCGGGAAACTTCTCTCGTGATAGTTGTCTGAGGTGTTTTCTAAGGGGAGTGAAGATTTCTCTGAATTCGTGTTCCTTTCTATTCGTTAATACAGGAAAACCTTTGTTTACAAGGGTATCTACTTGGCGGTTGAACTCTTTTTCAAGCTTTTCGTACTGTTCACCGCAGAGCAGTTTCCATACTTCGTCTCTTTTCTGTTTCAGTTCCTTTCCAGGGGGCAGAATTCGAACCTGCATCAATTGAGCGAAGCTCCGCTTGCTCAGATTCAAGACGCGAGGAGCGATGCGTACCTAAACGGTACGTGAGCGACGAGCAACGCCGAATATGAGCAAGCGGGGCTTCGCCCAGTAGGGAAGTTCAAAAATGGCTGATTTCTGCGTTGCTCCTCCTCGAAGTAGTGCAAGACTACGTCTTCGTCGTCGCGCCTTGAAATCAACCATTTTTGAACTTCTCAATCTGATGCAGGTTCGAATTCTGCCCCCTAAGCTGTTTTACTTCCGTGAGATCCCCGGAATCGCGGACGCGGAGATAGACTACGCTATACTCGTTAATGAGGCGTTGGAGGAATTCGTATTCGGCTTTTAATTGTGCGCAAGTGAAAGGCATGGGAAGAGGGGGTTAGGTTTTAGGGGGTTAGGGATAAATGTAAAATTAAAAAATCAAAATGAAAAATGACAATGTAAAATGTAAAATTATTTATATTCTAACATTCTGCAGAATGTTAGAATGTTCTTATACTTTTTATATTTTAAAATTTTGAATTGTCATTTTGCATTTTGATTTTTACATTTTTAATTTACGATGATCCATACTTCATAATTCTATATTCTCGTTTTTAACTTTTCACTATTAACTGTTCACTTTTAGTTGTTAGCAGTTAGTTATATCCTCAACCATCTCCCGATCGTGTCGTTGAGCGATTCTGTTTCGCGCGTTGTGTCTTCCGGAAGATAGCGCAAGAGCGTGGTGCGGACGATAAGCGGATTAGTGGAATTAAGCGGAATGGAAAAATCAACCGCAAAGATATTTTTTAAATCGATATA
>CAZVCF010000014.1:19405-21157 GCA_964626355.1 uncultured Gammaproteobacteria bacterium | reverse complement strand
GATGGATCATTGAGAACGCGATCGTACGCGTTCACCGCATCATCAATAGGATAGACCGCGCTGATAAGCGGACGCATAGTGATTTTTTTTGCGCTGAGCAGATGCAAAAATTCTTCCACATTGCGTTGTTCGGTCCATCGCACATAGGGAAGCGGATAATCAATTCCTTTTTCTTCATACATTTTATCGTAGCGGCCAGGACCGTACGAGCATGAAATTAATAAATCAATTTCTTTTTCATAGTACAGTTTTCTCGGTATATTTATTTTGACGTCGCCGACAAGCACGACTCGTCCTTTTTTTCGTGTTATTTCTCCGGCGAAGACAAGCGGTTCGTTTGATGCTGTTGCGGCGGTAACAATGGTTGCATCAAATAATGATTTTTGTGGAATTGTTCCTTTGTTAACGAGATATGCTTCTGAAGCGCCGAATTGTCGAGCGAGATTTATTTTTGATTCATCAATATCAAAACCGGTAATTTTGAAACCATACGCATTGAGGATTTGCACGGTTATTTGGCCAATGAGCCCAAGACCGATAACCGCGACATGTTCTCCGGGCGTAAGATTCGCTCGACGTATTCCATGAAGCGCAATAGCGCCAAGCGCGGCAAACGACGCTTCTTCAAAAGCGACTTTTGGTGGAATTTTTACGACCAGATTTTTTGGCACAGCCACAATCTCCGCATGATTCGCGTATCCTGATCCAACACAAGCGACTGTGTCTCCTTTTTTGATATCGTTTATATCGTCGCCCACCTCTATCACTTCTCCGGCGCTACTATATCCAAGCGGCATCATTGAATCCAGTTTTTCAGTTATTTGATGAAAAACAGACAACAGCCCTTCGGTTTTAATTTTTTGTATTATTTTTTGGACGAGATCAGGCCGCGCTTTTGCTTTTTCAAGAATGTTTTTTTGAGCGAGTCGTATAAGCGCGCGTTCGGTGCCCGCGCTGATCGCGGAAAAATAATTTTTAATTAAAATATGCCCCTTTTCAAGAGAAGGGGCTGGAACATCTAATATATGTATTTTCCCATCATTAATATGCTGAAAAATTTGTTTCATAATTGTTTAAATCTACTTTAGTGTGATTTTGTTAGAAGGAGAATTTATTTACCAAGATTCTTATTTGAGAATTTTTTATCGTTTAAATCCTATGCGGAATTTCATTATTACTATCAAATAGGAAGCAATTTTCAGTAAAAAAAATAGAAGTGCAGTGAGGCAATATAACTCCGGGCGCATGACCGAAGAAATCAGCCCTCATAAACATTCGATTTTTGAAACTTTCATGGAATCCGTAACCATTAGTATCATTTTCAACACTACTATTGTCACATATAATTGCGCCGTTTCGTGAAACGACTTGACAAGCGATATCAACCATTTCTCTACGATATAGACCGTCAATAATAATAATATCGAATCGCGGAACATCAAGTGTTTTTAAAATATTTTCAACCCCACTTACACATTTTTCAGGAGATTCGTTTGAAACTAAAAAAAGATCTGTATTTGAAGGAATTATCTTTTTGAGTGTCGTATACCATTCCTTATTATCTTCAAAAGTAATTATTTTTTTACTTCGTTGAGCCCACCATAGTGTTGATTGCCCTCCCCCGAATTCAAGAATAATTTTATCTGAGAAGGTTCGTGTTCTCAGAAAGTCAATTATCGGATAAGTGTACCAAGGAAGCGCATCGCCATTTCGAGAGACAGCTTTATTTTTGAAACTACTTTTAAAATGCCC
>CAZVCF010000014.1:9284-19305 GCA_964626355.1 uncultured Gammaproteobacteria bacterium | reverse complement strand
TTTATGCTCGATGAATATTCGATGCCACAATGCAAAAGTAAGTAATGACCATAAAGGATAATCGGTATCATTCCTATTTTCTTGATGATCGCGTATAAGTTGAGTAATATACTGTGCGTCAAAATATCCCATCTCTTTTATATGCGAAGACGAGAGGATGTCCTGCGCGAGAACATCGATCTCCTTATTCCATGAGCGAATAGGAGCAAAAAAGCCGCTTTTTTTTTGCCATACGATTTCGCGCGGTAGATATTTTTCAGCGACTTTTTTGAGAATATATTTTGTGCGGAAACGGTTGATTTTAAAATGCGGCGGTAATGAAAAGGCAAATTCTATTATTTCTCGATCAAGAAAAGGAGAGCGCACTTCGCACGAAGACGCCATACTCATTTTGTCAGTGTACATAAGATTATGTTCCGTAAGGAATGTTTTGAAATCAGTATATAAAATTTTTGACAAAAGATCAAGGTGAGGGAAGCGATTAAAATGCCGCAGTTTACTCTCTTGATAATATCGGAATGCTGTAGAATTTTTTAGATCGACGGAAAGCATTTGAGAAATTTCTTTATCAGTTTGCCACGAAGTTAATCCAATTGAACGAGCGGTTTTATCGGAATAAAGAAATTTACCTTTTCTTTTTATATAACGTAGGTATGGTGTTAAAAAGGATAATTTGGTTGCGGGCAGATGCAGAGCGATGAATTGCGAAAAAGAAATAATAGACTCGCCGGCGATTCCTAAATGATCGAGATAACTGATGTACCAACTTGCTAAATGATGATTATATCCCGCGAAGACTTCATCTCCGCCCATGCCGGAAAGAACGACGGTAACATTCTGTTCACGCGCGGCTGCGCAAATAAGATACGCGTTGATTTCAGCCGGATCGCAAATCGGTTCGTCTAGATGCCAAATAATTTTTGGGAGAAGGTTCATGAGATGCGGTTCGAGCAATATTTCTCGGTAATCAATTTTATTTTTAAGCGCGTCGCGCAATTGTCGCGCGAAATAAAGTTCATTTTTATTTAATTTTTCTTGAATAAGATCTTTCTCTTTTAATCCGGTAGTGAATGTTTTCATTGGATACAGCGAATATTCGCTTGCGAGTTTGACAATCAAGCTTGAATCAAGCCCGCCGCTTAAGAACGCGCCAACCGGCACGTCGGCAATCATATGCCGTTTAATCGCATTTTTGAAAAGTAGGTCAAATTGGTCGCAACTCTCTCGAAATGATCCATAGAATGTACTTGTTTCGCTGATTGGTTCCCACCATTTTGTTTGAGTGATTTTTCCGTCTTTCCAAACAAAATAATGCGCCGGTTCTAATTTATAGATATTTTTAAACATCGTGAGCGGCGCGTGGACTCTCAAGAAGGCGAGATAGCCGGGAATAGCGTCGCTGTTCACTTCAGCGGTGATCAGATCTGATTTTAAGATTGCTTTGATTTCTGAAGCAAACAAAATGCCGCCGTCGAGAAGCACTGTATAATAGAACGGTTTTTGACCTGCGTGATCTCTCGCGCAAAAAAGTTTTTTATTTTTTTTATCCCAAATCGCGATCGCGAACATTCCATTGAATTTTTTGACGCATTCTTCACCCCATTGCTCATACGCTTTGAGGATTACTTCAGTATCGCTCTTTGACCTGAATATATGACCATATGAGATAAGCTCATGTTTTACATCTAAGAAATTATATAATTCCCCGTTGTAATTAATCCAGAGAGTCTTATCCTCGTTCGGCATCGGTTGATGCCCAGCGGGCGATAGATCAATAATCGCAAGCCGCCGTTGCCCAAAAGAGAGAAAATAATCATCAAAGGCATCGGTAAAAATGCCCTTATCGTCCGGTCCGCGATGCGTCATTATATCAGTCATTACATCGATTGGCACATCTCGTTTTTTAGTAATTACGCCGACAATACCGCACATAGGAATAGGAAATTAGCTTTTAGGAAATGAGGAGATTAGGAATAAATAAAGATAAAACCACAAATTACAAGCACCAAATCCCAAACAAATTGCCTACTCCGCCGAAGTAGCTTCGGCTACGAAGGCCGGGCAAATGACCGAAATTCTAAATTCAAAATAATAATTTTGGTCATTGGGATTTTGAATTTAGATATTGTTTGTGATTTGGAATTTATAATTTGGGATTTCAGCTACTCACTACAAACTACTCACTATTTTTCTTTATTCTATTTTCTATATATGTTTGCGCCAATAGTTGAGGAGATCGGGGAGTGTTTGGTTTAAAAAATCAATTTTTGGTTTCCAGCAGGTACATTTGATAAATTTTTGATTGTTGCCGATAATTTTTTTTGGTTCATCTTCTCTAAGAAGTGTACTGTCCTTTACGAGGGCAATTTTGATATCAGTTAATGAGAGCAGTTTTACAACGATTTGTTTGATGGAATAATTTTTTCCACTACAGATATTATATATCTGTCCGAGTGTACATTTATTGAGCGCAAGCCAATATGCTTGCGCGATGTCTCGCACATCTAAGAAGTCGCGTCGTATAGTAAGATCGCCAATTTTTATAATCGGCAGTATGATGCCTTTCTCAATTTCAGCTATTTTTTTTGCAAATCGGCTACATATCGCGATTGGTTTTTGCCCTGGTCCCGTATGATTAAAGCTCCTCGCGATAATAATAGGAAGTTTATAGCGCGCGTAATAATATTGTCCTATATATTCCATGAATAATTTACTCAAAGCATACGGACTGCGTGGTTCGATCGCTGATTTTTCTGTAAGCGGACGAGCGGACGAAGCATAGATTTCACTTGAACTTACTAAAAGTATTTTTGGTTTATATTTTTTTGTTGCCTCAAGAAGATTGAGCGTGCCGTTTACATTTATATCCATTGTTTTTTGCGGGTTCTCTATTGATTGTGATACAGAAATTTGCGCTGCAAGATGGAAGACGATCGAAGGGTGTATCGTATTAATAATTTTTTTAAGTTTAACGGCATCTCGTATATCGCATTTATAATATACGATCTTTTCTTTTTTTTCGGATAGAGGATTGATATATATGCCATAAAGCCGCACATTCTTTTTTTGCAATAAAAAATTTGTCAAATGCGATCCGACAAATCCTTCAATGCCGGTAATAAGAATTTTCTTCATGTCCGTTTTATATAATTTAACGATTTTCCAAGAGCATATTGTATGTTTCGATATGTCGTTTCGCAACATTCTGACAATTAAATTCTGTTTCTACAAGATGTTTGCCTCGTGATATCATTTCCGTTGTATCGTACGCTCGGGTTAATATTTTGATAAGCGCATTTGTTAATTCTTGTTCATTTTTTTTAATTACAATGCCTGCATTATATTGCATAATGAGTTGCGAAATACCAACTTTTTCAGTGATAATTATTGGAAGCTTATAATACATCGCTTCAACAACTGCCATTCCAAAATTTTCTGAATAGGTTGGTAGCGCGAAAACATCGCTTTCTTGAAATGCCGCGACCTTATCTTCGCCGGTGAGCATGCCAGTGAAGACGACACTGGTATGCACATTATATTTTTTAATAAGTTGATTTATCGTTTTTTTATAGTTTTCATCCGTACCGCCTGCGATGACAAGCAACGCAGAAGGAATTTTCTGTATTATTCTTGCGAACGATGGTATAAGTGTATCAAATCCTTTTTTCCAATTAAGACGACCGAGAAATAAAATAATTTTTTGATTTTCGGTTATGCCCCATTTTTTTCTGAATGATTTTTGGTCATGCGCGTTTTTGAATACGGTTGGCTCAAAACCATTTGGTATAATAACCGATTTTCTAAACGTTAAGCCAGTTTGTAGATATTCTTTTTCCTCCGCATCGGCAGTGAAATGAACGATATCGGCAGATTCAAAATCGCGTCTTACGATACGCGCAAGAAGTATTTTTTTAAGAAGAGTTTTTCTTAATGCAAGAGGTTCTTTCATTAATGATCCTCGTGGCGAGATACAGTATGGTTTCCTGTACCATCGAGCCCAAAATGCCGCAACCGAGACCGGAAAATTCCATACGCCAGTGATATGTATTATATCAAAATTTTTAACATTTTTTTTTAATGCAAAAAAGAGCGCAGGCGAAAAAGTATAATGCACATATCCATAATACGGAAAATAAAAAATTTTTACCCTGTCAGTCACCACTTCTTTTTTAAGCGGAATATTTTTTTTTCTTAGTCCGGCATTTGTGGTATATACCGTTATGTCAATATTATTCTTTACAAGGTATTTATTAAGAAGATGTACCGATTGAATCGGTCCTCCAAATTCAAACGCTGGCCAATACGATGAAACGACATGCAATATTTTCATAGAGGGTACCTTTGATATAAATGACGTTATTTCTTTCCTGTTATGATTGCAAAAAAACCAAGTGATTGAGGGAAAATTTTTGTGAAAAATTGGGGGAAAAAGGTGATTTTCCCGATACGCATATCGTAAGGAGTGATGACTGTGGAGATTTTTATATCTTTGAATTGATTGAACATCCTTTGCAGTTCATTTTTTGTATATGCTTTTGTTCCAGGGCTTTCGAGGTGAAGCGCGAAGAGAGTATTGAAATTTACGAAAAATTTACCTTTTAGAAGACCATACAGTATATAGAGTTGAAGCGCGACAAGTGATTTTTTATGATATAACATAATGCAAAATTTCCCCTCGGGTTTAAGTACCCTCCGTACTTCTTCAATCGTTTTATCGGTATTCTTTGTATGGTGAAGTACTCCCCATGAATAGACGAAGTCGAATTCACTGTCAGGGAAATGGAGCATTTCAGCATCTCCTGTCGCGATTATTCCTTGCATATTCTTATACGCAAATCTTTTTTTAGTGAGTTCTACCGAATGAGGACTGATATCAATCGCATAGATATGCGCGCCGTTTTGCGCAAAATAAATAGTGTCAATACCGATTCCGCATCCGACCTCGAGAACTTTTTTTTCTCCCCAATGATTGAATTGAGCAAATTTGGCAACAAACGGCTCAAGTCTCGTGCGCCGTTTTTCAGTAAATTCAAAAAATTCTTTTGTTCCTTCTGGATAGGGGCAATATTTTATGCCGCAAGGATTTTTATCCCAATAATTTATCATGTTTTCTTTATTGAAAGATAATGCGCTGCTATGATCGAGCTTTAATTCTTTCAGCTTGATATTAATATAAAATTCTTGAACGGCGCGCAAGATACAAAAAATAAATCCCGCAGAGTCGTCTAAAAAACCTAAGCGTACAACATACATATAGAGAAATCTTAGGAGAGGACGGCAAGGAAGAGAATAAAATAGTTTTTTGAAAGCCCTTTTGCGTTCGATTGGATGTACACTGAAAAGATACGTTTTGATATCACTTCTTTTTCTTGTTTTTTGTTCATTTGCTTCAAGGGTCGAATAACGATTGTGTTTCGCAATCCATGCCTCGATGCCTTTATGATCTTCGTGCAGCATATCGTTTTTAAGATATCCGATTTTTCCCGACGATATCATATGTTCATCCATTGCGCGATTTTCATAGCGCGCTTTGCTATGCTTGAAAAAACGTAAATTCCACGAAGGATACCATCCGCAGTGTTTAATCCATTTTCCTAAAAAAATAAATTTTCGATTCACGTACCAACAGTCGATATCGTTTGATGAATCGGCGATAAGAGTGATAAGTTCTTCTTTGAGGAGCAGCGTGATTTGTTCATCCGCGTCTAAGATAAAAATCCATTTGTTTGACCATGGCAAATTGTCCAGCGCCCAATTTTTTTGCGCGGCATAACCGTCAAACGGGCGTTGTATGACTTTTACATTCGAATATTCTTTTGCGATGGCAACCGTTTGATCCACGCTATAATTATCAATCACAAAAATTTCATCAGCCCATTTGCAACTTTCAAGCGCAAAACGAATGTTTTTCTCTTCATTAAACGCAGGAATTAAAAACGATATTCCATTTTTTTTAATATCCATATATACTAATAGATAAAGAAAAGTATTTTTTAACACACCTATTTGTAACCCCTTGCATAATAGTATAAAACTAATCAGGAATTACGCAATCGCCATAGAATTATAAAAAAATATCTATGTTTGCGGCAAAAAAAAACAGCTTTAGTATTTCACAGAGCGCTGTGTTCCATCGGCGCTTGGATTATCGTTATCCATTTATTACGCATGGCAAGGGCATTTATCTTTATGACGAAAACGGGAATAAATATATTGATGCGGTTGGCGGAGCGTTGGTGGCAAACATCGGTCATGGAATTAAAGAAATCGCTCAGAAAATAGGAGCGCATCTTAAAAAGATAACGTATTTGCATGCGAGCCAATTTACAACGCGAGACATGGAAGAATATGCGAAAGCGCTTATAAAAATCGCGCCGAAAGGATTGCGAAAAGTATATTTTACGCTCGGCGGATCCGATGCAGTTGAAACAGCGATGAAACTCGCGCGACAATATCACTACGATAGAGGGGATAAAAAGAAATACAAAGTCATTTTTACGGTGCCGGGATATCATGGCGCGACGTTCGGCGCGCTATCGGTGACCCCAAAACAATCTTTCAGAAAAATTTTTAAACCGTATCTTTTAAAATTTCCATCAGTGCCAGCAAGTTTTTGTTATCATTGTCCGTATCAAAAAAAATATCCATCGTGCCATATTCAATGCGCGCGCGAGTTAGAAACTGTCATACGAAAAAATAATCCAGAAACAATAGCGGCGTTTATTGTTGAACCGATTCTTGGCGCGTCAGCAGGCGCAGTTGTTCCGCCGCAGGAGTATTTTGATATCATCCAAAAAATTTGCAAAAAACATAACATTCTTCTTATCGCTGATGAGGTAATGAGTGGTTTCGGGAGGACGGGAAAATGGTTCGCGTGCGAACATCTTAATGTGCGCCCCGATATTCTCATTGCCGGTAAGGGCATCTCGAGCGGTTTCGTCCCATTGTCAGCGGTTTTTTGCACTCAAAGGATATTCGATGCTATTCGTAACGGTTCTGGAGCGTTTGTTCACGGTTTTACTTACGTTAATAATCAAACAACCACAAAAATCGGAAAAATTGTTCTGGAATATATTCAAAAAAATCAGTTAGTAGATCAATGCGCTCTAAAAGGAAAATATCTTCTTAAAAAACTGCAAGGGTTAGAAAAATTTCAAATCGTCGGCGATATTCGAGGCAAGGGATTAATGACTGCGATTGAATTCGTTAAAGATAAGAAAACAAAAATGCCTTTTGAGCGCACATTGCATGTTGCAGAACGAGTCATTCAAATTGCGCAAAAAAATGGATTGATACTCTATTTTTGCATTGGCTTTGTTGACGGCGTAAATGGCGATGCTATAATGGTCGCACCGCCCTTTACAGTGAAAAAAAATGAAATTGATCGCATTGTTGCGATCATCGCGCAAACAATCAAGCTGATTGAAAAATCACTTAAAATAGATTGAAAAATAGATTGACATGTAGATTAATAGGATTTATTAAACGATATTAACGATGTAGATATAGAACGTACTATTCGTATCGTATATCACATCAAACAAGAAGGAAATGATTTATGTCAGCAATCAATGAACTTCCCGAAGAGCGGGAAGCGCAGACAGAAAAAAATCGATATAATTTTAGCAGAAAGTTGCACCAAGAATCGGTGATTGCGCATTTCAAAGGATATATTGAATGGCAGAGAAAATTACGCGCAGGAAAAATAACTATTGATAATGAAGCGGAGATGCCAAAATTTGGTCCTATTTCCATCAATTTTGACTTGACAACAGGATGCAATTATCGGTGTCCGTATTGTGTTGATATCGAGCTTCTTAATAGCGGCAAAAAATATTCATTCGAGACCATACAAAAAACGATTGATACATTAGTTGATAATGGACTCAAATCAGTTATTTTAATTGGCGGAGGAGAGCCGACCGTACATCGCGATTTTGGCGCAACGGTGAAATATCTCACGCAAAAAGGATTGCAGATCGGTATTGTTTCGAACGGAGGTTATATTGAGAAGATTATTGAAGTCGCTTCTTATTTTAAAAAAGGTGACTGGGTGCGTTTTTCCCTTGATGCCGGCACTGACAAGACGTTTTTAGGACTTCACCTCCCGAAAAATAATGTTAATTTAACGATCATTTGTCAAAATGTCTCGAAATTGCGAGAAGCGAATCAAGAACTTGAAATCGGTTTTTCATACATAGTCGCATGGGAAGGTATTGTGGCAAATGGCGTATTGCTTCCGGCAAATATTGATGAAATGCCGATAGGATCTCAATTAGCAAAACAAAGCGGTTTCAACTATATCACTTTTAAGCCATGTATGTTAAAGTTGGAGGATAGAGAAACGCTTACTCATACAGAGAACGAAGAATTTACAAAGAATGTTTTAGTTAGAATTAAAAATAGTTTCGAACAAGCAAAACAGTTCGCTGATGAAAATTTTCGCGTTATTTATACGAAGAATTTGCAAGCGCTTTTTGATGGGAAAACCGATCAGTTTAAATCACAACCACATCATTGCCACATGCAGATTTTTCGTCAGGTTGTGACGCCGAATGGTGTTTACCATTGTCCCGCATATCGTGGATTTGAGAAAGCGAAAGTCGGCGAAGCGGATGGTTTTGCGAGTGAAGAAAAATTCGCGAGTACCGTTTCAGAGAATTATAAAAATCTTGTTACGTTTGATGCGAAAACGCAATGCGCGAACGTTGTTTGTTTCTATAACGAAGCAAATAACTGGATTGAAGATTTTATCGAAAGCGGTAAAAATATAGATGAAATTGACGTATGCGAAAACGACAATTTTTTCCTCTAATAAAAAAAGAAAAAGGATGGCATCATTATGTCATCCTTTTTAAAGCATATACGATTGCATTCTGTTATGATGCGATAAATATTTTACTGAAAATAATCAGTTACATTTTATGGCCGCGCGCGATACCATCTTCGGTAAAAAAAATCTGTATCTATAGAATTGGCAATGTTGGCGACATACTCTGTACAATTCCTTTCTTTATCGCGGTGCGCCAAGCATATCCTCACGCGCATATTACTTTATTGACATCGCCAAGTAAACATGGAGCGCCGGGCGCGCAAGAATTAATCGGTCAAGCTGGCTTTTTCGATAAAATAGAAGTCTATTATCCAGAAGATATTGGTGATATAATACGCTTGAAACGTTTCATTAAAAAAATAAGAAATGAGTCGTTTGATATATGGGTAAATATTCCGCAAGAATTGATTGAATTGCAAACGATTTTAAGAAATATGTTTTTTGCAAAATTGTGCGGTTCAAAAAAGGCGATTGGATTTGAGTTGAGTACGATTAAATTGTGGGCATATGAACAGTCGAACGTATACCGATTTGATAGGGAGCATGAGCGTTTACTTAATATGCTTAAACGATGGAATGTTCCTATCAGTGATACGGTGAAATATGATTTGCCTATTTCACAGGATATTAAAGAATCGGCTGATAGAATAATAAATGATAATCATATTAACGCTTCATATCTTTTTGGTTTTGTGCCTGGAGCAAAACGGGAGCATAATCAATGGCCATTGGATAATTTTGTAAAAACAGGGAATTTTATTTTAGAAACATATAACAATTCTCAAATAGTTGTTTTAGGCGGCGCTGATGATTATGAAAAAGGTGAATATATAAAGAATGAAATCGCAGTGAACGATCGCGTTATTAATCTATGCGGTAAGACTTCTTTGCTTGAATCGGCCGCGATTATCAATCGTTTAACTTTGCTTATTACGAATAATACCGGATTAATGCATATGGGAGCTTTTGCAGGTAAAAAAGTTATCGCAATTTTCTCATCAGCCGAATTAAACGGTAAATGGTTCCCGTATGGTTTGGATCAAAATGTTTCAATGTTTTTAAAACGGCTTCCGTGCACGTGTTATTATAAAAAGTGCCCGTTTGATTATAAATGTATAAAATTAGTTACGGTTGATGAGATAAAAAATAAGATTATACAATTGATTCCAATTGAAAAATAGTTCTTTA
>CAZVCF010000014.1:2113-9184 GCA_964626355.1 uncultured Gammaproteobacteria bacterium | reverse complement strand
ATAAATCGGTTCTTGAGTGCGGTGATGTTATGTTGGATTGGACGATCTTAGGACGCGGAATCGGATTATCGCCTGAAGCGGTAGCTATCAAAGTATTGGCTACGGCAGACGATTTCTCATTTCAAGTCGGAGGCGCGGCGAACGTTGCTCGTAATTTTCGTTCTTTTGGAGCACAGACCGCGTTGTGGGGTGTTATTGGTGATGACACTATTCGCCCTGAATGCGGCATTGCGTTTGGCGCGATTTTTAGAAAAATAATCGAAACAGAAAAAATCAGATGGATCGGAGAAGTAGATGCGCGTCAAACAACAGTTAAGTTGCGTATTGAAGCATCATACGCGCATACTTCATCTCAACAATTAGTACGTGTTGATTTAGAAGAAATTAAACCATATCTTCCCAAAACAAATGACCAATTTAATAGTCCATTCGATATTTTGAATGTCGGCGATTATAATAAAGGGACGGTGACGTATGAATTGATTGATATAATGCGAAATATTTCTATAGAGAAAAAAATACCGTTGATTGTTGATCCAAAGATGGGAAAAGGGCGCGATTATTTCCGTCTCTATAATGGCGTGAGCGCGATCACACCGAATGATTTCGAATTGGCTGAGCTCACCGGGTGCAATTTTAAAGAAGATGACGATGGGGCAATTGGAAAGGTTGGTTGTGAATACGCGCGTTATCTTAAAAGCGATGTTATTATCACGCGCGGTCGATTTGGTTGTACTGTATGCACGAAAGAGAATCTTTCTACGCATATTCCTACTCTGCCAGTTGAAAATCCGGATGTTGTTGGAGCAGGAGATACCTTTAATGCGGTGTATTCTCTTTCGCTTGCCTGTGGAGCAGATCAAATCGAATCAGCGCATTGCGCCATTATCGCATCGTATCTTGTTGTTCAGAAAAAAGGCACGGCGTGTGTCACGACGAAAGAGTTAAAAGAAGAGGTTAAACGTCGTGTTAAAGAAAAGATATATCCATTTAACATGCATTTATAAACTAAAAAAGTCCCATAACCAGTGGGACTTTTTTTGATACTCCCTATAGGGATTTTTGCATGACTAAAGAGTGTTGGCGAAAATAACATTTATCGTTTCAATAGTTTTGATAGAATATTCTCGACGGTAGAAGATTTATTTTTTATTCATTTTGTTATACCATTTTTATATTACTTAATTAAAGATAAGTATGGAAATGAATGAAGTGGGTATTGTGAGATCGCTTGAACAACTCGATCTTTCTTTTATCGAAATACATCCTGGCGATTGGGTGATGATTAAACCGAATTTCATTAAAGAATCAAGGGAAGATAATATTTTTGAATGGCAACAAGTGATCACTTCGCCTGAATTGATTATGTACGTGTGCGTTTATGTTGCGAGAAAATTACAAGGTAAAGGAAAAATAAGTATTGGCGATGCGCCACAAGCAGATTCATCCTTCTCAAAAATTATCGAGAAAACGAAATTAGATACTATGATACGCGAATGCAGTCGTCGCTATACCATTCCTATCGAATTACTTGATTTGAGAAACGAAGAATGGTTGAATAGAGATGGAGTGATTGTTAAACGTCGAAAACTTTCCGGGGATCCATGTGGCGCGATACGATTTAATTTGGGAGAAGAAAGTTTTTTTTATGGTTTTAAGGGGGAAGGAAAATATTATGGCGCTGATTATGATATACATACGGTGAATAAGCACCACCAACATACTGTGCATGAATATCTCTTATGCGCTACGCCGATCCATGCAGATGTCTTCATTAATCTTCCAAAATTGAAAACGCATAAGAAGACAGGCGTGACCTTAAGTCTTAAAAATTTAGTCGGTATTAACGCAGATAAAAATTGGCTTCCGCATTATACCGAAGGAACGCCAATCGGTCGTGGCGATCAGTTTCCAGATAGTTCATTTTTGCATCGAGCAGAACAGAAAGTCGTGAGAATGGCACGTTTACTTATTCTCTCGGTTCCATTTATTGGTTTAGAAATCGCGCGCTTATTACGAAGCTACGGTCTTCTTATATTTGGCAGTGGTAAAAAAGTCATTCGAAGCGGTAATTGGCATGGTAACGATACCACGTGGCGTATGGCGCTTGATCTTAATAGATGCTTGTTGTACGGAGACAAAAATGGCGTTTTACAAAAAAATCGTAAACGATATTATACCATTATCGACGGTATCATCGGTATGGAAGGCGATGGACCAATGCAAGGCGAGGCGATAAAGAGCGACGTGATACTGTACGGATGCGATCCGGTTATAGTAGATATGGTGAGTGCTCGAATAATGGGATTTGACTGGCGCAAAATACCGATCATTTCTAAAGCGTTCACCTCCTCGCTATTTCCTTTAACTACTATCAAGCCCGAAGAAGTTGTTATAAAGAGCGTATATGCTACATGGAAGGGTAGATTTACTGATGTTGAATATAAAGAATTTTTACATTTTAAGCCACATTTCGGCTGGAAAGGATATATTGAATTTACTCTATAAAAATATGCGTTATATTAATCTCGGATCATTATATTTACGATCCCCTATTTTTTTACAGCATATATTTGTATCGCTTGAAGGATTCCATTTGCAGTATCGACGCTACGGTTCTTCGTTCCAGAAATTTTTTTCCGAAGCACTATATCGCGATCGATTAGAACGCGGCAGTTTTTCTCTTTATCAAGAAAAACGTTTGAGAAATTTTTTAGCGATTGCGCGTGAAGCGCCATTCTGGAGAGATAGATTTGACGCTTACAATGTTAATCTTAACGCGCGCGATATTTTTTCTGAAATAAAAAAATTACCAATTCTTTCTAAAGAAGAAGTTAAAAAAAATAGTAACGCAATCAGAGTGCCTCGGTATCAAAAATCGCGTTTACTCGTATCGCATACGAGCGGCACGACCGGAAGCGGTTTGATATTTTTTAGAACAAAAGACGCAGAGAAAGAACAAGGGGCGGTATGGTGGCGTCATCGCATGAGATTCGACATGCCATTTAATGAATGGTGCGGGTATTTTTGCGGGAGAACGATCGTTTCTCAAGGGCAAACGCAGCCGCCATTTTGGCGCATTAATTATCCTGGAAGACAATTGCTTATGAGCATCTATCATCTTTCCAAAGATACGGTGCGTTCTTATATAGATATATTGGAAAAGTATCATATTCGTTGGATACACGGCTATCCCTCTGTGCTTGTGCTTTTTGCTCGTTTGTTGCAAGAATATGCGTTAAAGCCACCGCAATTGCGATGGCTCACTACAAGCACTGAAACACTTTTTTCTCATCAGCGCACTATTATAGAAACCGTTTTTAAAGTTCCGATTATTCAACACTATGGACAGGCAGAAGGGGTCGCGGATATGAGTGAATGTGAAAATTACCGTTTGCATGTCGATGAAGATTTTTCGTTCGTAGAATTTGTTCCATTTACTTTTTCAACATCATCATCTAAGATAATCGGTACAAATTGGACAAATCCGGCATTTCCTCTTATTCGATATGATACCGGTGATATTGCAACAGTAAGTTCGCTGCCGTGTACCTGTGGAAGATGGTGGCGAACAGTTACATATATCGATGGACGCAAAGAAGATTATGTTGTATTGCCTAACGGAGTAAAAATAGGAAGATTAGATCATATTTTTAAAGATTTAGTTCATGTTCGTGAAGCGCAGATCTATCAGAATAATCCTTCATATATTGTTTTTCGTATTGTGAAAGGGCATGATTACGATACTTATAATGAAGAAGAATTATTATTAATGGAGGCGCGGCAACGACTTGGCGATGCAATTCAAATTCAAATTGAATACGTGGATAAAATTCAACGCACCGCTTTTGGTAAATTACGTTTTGTTATTTCAGAAATACCTTCAATGAAAATCGGTTCTTGATTTTTTATTTTTTAGATTGTTTTTATGAAAAAAATTACTATTTTTAAATTTTTATTTTTACCTATTCTAATTATAGGTTTGATTTTATTGTTTTATTTATTTTATAAAGTAGCGCAACTAACAAAGGTACGGTCTCGTTTCGCGGACGAGGTGGAATTAAAAAGAGATTTAGTAGAACAAGATTTAAAGAAATGGGAAGAGAAAACAGTAATAATAGAAGAATCACAACAGACGAAACAGAAAAATACTATAATGAAGAAAGTGGTAGCTGCTTCAGACGCAAGCCTTTCTTCTAAGAATGAGGCAGATTATATAACAGATGGAAAAAATGACGAAGAAGAAATAAATAAAGCGATAGAGAGTTTATCGTCGGCGGGAGGAATCATTTATTTAACGGAGGGGACTTTTCGCCTAAGAGGATCTATATCTATTAGAAAATCGAACATAAAATTAATTGGCTCTTCTCGATTTTTGACTAAATTGGTTTTAGATCCATTAGCCAATCTATCCCCCATAACTATTGGCGATGATAAAAATTTTTATAAAAATATAATAATATCTTCTTTAGAGGTAGACGGTAATAGGCTTAATCAGAGTAGTAACCAAAATGGCATACATGTATATAATAATATAAAAACGGTTATTATAGAAAAAAATTATATCCATAGCAATTTTTTGCAAGGAATCGGCGTATCGGATAATGTATGGGATATAATTATCGCTAATAATTTTGTTGAAGATAATCCAGGAGAAGCGATTTCCGTTTCTGGGAAAAATTGTCAAATTATCAACAACTATGCGCGGGATGGATGGGACGCGATAGTTTTAACGGCGGGTTCTAGAAATTGTATTGTCCAAGGTAATCATAGAGAAGGAGAGCATTGGGGAATATTGATATATGGGAACGATCATATAATAAATGGGAATACGATTTATAGAACAAATGGCGGCATTTCCATTGATGGAAATTGGGGCGGAGGAAAAAATATAATTATATCGAATAATAATTTGACAGAGAATGATTATGGTATATTTCTGATCCATGGTCCGCGCGATTCATTAATCACTAACAACGCGATAAAGGACAGTAAATGCAAGAGCGTTAGGGAAGACTTGTTCTGGAGAACAAAAAATGTTAAATTGAAACATAATCTAATTACTGACAACGCAACAAAGAACAGTGAATGCGGTGATACTATCAAAAAATTTCGACTTGATAGAATAAAAAATAGCATCATAAGTGATTTGAAGGGACTATTTTAACAACCTTAACAACCTTGAATTACGAAATGCGCGTTTCCTTGTCATTGCGAGCTCCGATGGCCATCGGGGCGGAGTAGGCGAGAATGGACTAAAAATGACATTTCGTAATTCAAGATAATGCAGAATATATAGAGTAGATGCTATAGATTTTTCTGGTCTTGATGTACGGAATTTATATCGCGGATAAGCCACCCTGCTACTATAAGAAATATTGCAAAATTAAGATCCCCAAGAAAAGTAACATTACCAATCGGTCCGATTAATAAATAGAATAAAAAATAACTAAGAATCGCCTGCATATGCATACGCTGTGTTTCGGTGAGCATAATACGTTTATAGAGGATTCTCCAGAGGATACTCAAGATTGCGATAATAAAAAATAGAAAGAATAGTACTCCTATAATGCCTGTTTTAAAAAGAAATGCGAGCCAAGTACTATGTACGCTATGGACATAGTTTTTTTTACTTCCATAAATATAGGTATCATTTTGAGATAATGCGTCTGGATTAAGGCGCGCAACAGTAAGCGCTGAATTATATTCTGCGCCGGCGCCGAAACCAATCATCCAAGAGAGCACAGAAGATTCTCCTCGCATTTGTCTTAGGATAGCGAGCAATTCACCAGCTCTACCTTCGTGAAGATTTGTCTCTTTGTCCGCGCTCCTTGCTTTGACGATCGATATCGCATTCCATGCCAACCCGAACCGTGCTTTAAATATATCAATTTGAGCGTTAAGACTTCCATAGAGTGCTATTCCTACAATGGCAACAATGAGCATACCAGACACATATAATAATACGAATGTTTTTATAATTTTCCATCTTGATCGCCATTGTATTTCGGTTATCATAAGTGTTATAGGTATTAAGATCAATACAGCCCAATTACCCCTTTTGAATGAGAATGCGCCGCTTACTATAAGGAGAATCATTATAATCCAATGAATTTTTTTTTTATTTTTTATTAGAGAGAGATAGAGGAGCGGAAAATGAAACGCACCCATGGTGAGTACAAAAATTTGTTTGAGTACGATGAAATCAGTTATTTGTATTAGTATATCAAATAAGGCCGCAGTAAGATAAATATAGTAAATATTTTTAATAAGTATACCGCCCCCTTTTTCATAATAGAACAAGAGACTGCAAAAATAGACAAGAGGGACAAGCAGTATGCGTATAACATCACCTACGACATAGTGGATTGCGTTCTTCATAAGCATACCTACAAAAAAACTCATTCCAGCGAGGAGAAACATAAGAAAGAGCATTCTCTCAAAATGATATTGAATTAGCGTATTTTGTTTCCATCGACGGATTGCGGCAAAAGCGCTTATAAATATGATTCCCGCTGTTGCGGCGAAAGAAAATCTAATCACTAAACCAGCGAAAAAAGGATTTTCAAAAGGGTTATGAAGACTCGGGAAATAACGATACAGCACGAGACTGGTGATGCTCACTATTGCATTTAAGAGTAAAAAAAATGCTGCCACAAAAGTAATAATAGTATCTTTTCGAATAGTTAAAATCATATTTATTTAATCAAATGAGGATATGGATAAAATAGGATTTATTTTGAGACGAACGATTTTTTTCTTGATACTCTATAGTATCGCCTTTATACCACTTTTTTATTATCGGAAAACGCTTTTTCCGAATATTTTTAGTCGGGCGATTATTTTTCAAGTGTTAATGGAAATTGCGTTTGGAATATATATAATCCTTGCGAGTACGAATAAAAAATATCGTCCCTCTTTGTCAAATCCATTTTTTATCAGTACGAGTATTTTTTTATTTGTTTTTATAGTGAGTGGAATTTTTGGTGTTAATCTGCAGTTAAGTTTTTGGTCGCTCCAAGAGCGGATGACCGGCATATGGACACTGTCACATTTTTATATTTTTCTCAC
>CAZVCF010000014.1:0-2013 GCA_964626355.1 uncultured Gammaproteobacteria bacterium | reverse complement strand
AAAAAAAGAAAATTTTTTGATCTTTTCATTATTGGTGTTGTATTTATCGCACTTTTAAAAACGAATACAAGAGGCGCATTTCTGGCTCTTATTGTGACAGGTATCATTGCGCTTATTCTTTACGGGATGCATGTCATGCGTTATACGCGGAAAAAAGTTCCGCTTTTTTTATGCGGTGCAGCGATAGTGATAGCGGCAGTTTTTTATCAACAGAGAGAAGCTGTATGGTTTTCGAAAGTAATGCCTGGCCTTGTGCAAAGGACGCTCCGCGCACTTCATCCCGCCGCGCTTAAAGAACAGCGAGTATATTTTATACGCACGGGATGGGAAGCATTTAAAGAAAAACCGTTACTTGGATGGGGGCAAGAGAATTATCTTAATGCTTTTCTTAAGTATCGCAATCAGGACGCTGTTGCTTATAAACTTTCTTATACTATATGGATCGATCGCGCTCACAATATTATTATCGATACGTTGGTCGCCACAGGGCTTGTCGGTCTTATAGCGTATCTTGGAATTTTCGGTGTGATTTTTTTTATATCGTTTCGATTGTGGCGCGCGACTCGTTCAAAAAAAATATTTGTTTTAGCTTCGTCTTTTTTCGCGTATTTTTTCCAAAATTTATTTACGCTTGATACGCCGACGAGTTTTTTGATGTTTTTTTTTGGTATCGGGTTATTAAATTCTGTATATCAGGAACAGCGTAGCGCGCAAAAAATTCAAAATGACGACAACAGACCCATCACGAATAATTATAATTACGTTTTCGCGCTCATAGTGGTTGCGGTTATGTCGATTGCTGTGTATCGATTTAATATTATACCATTTCTCTCATCGCGATTGACTATTATTGCTAACGCTACCCTCCCAGTTGATTTTCGGTCAGGGATGTATTGGTATAGGAAAGCCCTCTTATATTCGTCGCCGTATCTTTTAGAAACACGCGTACAACTGGCAAAGAATATACTTCAACAGTATGCGTCACGTTTAAGCGATATTTCAGATACTACAAGAGATGCGCCGAAAACACATTTAACATCGTCCGATCTTTCTTTTGCGATTGATGAAATGCGAAAAAATATTATCAGTGATCCATTGAATATCCGTTATGGCATTTGGTTTGCGCAATTAGCGAATACTTATACGAGCCTGTACGATGATCGTTATACAAAAGAAGTTATTGAGCGAATTGAAAAATATCTCAAAGACGGCTATGAGAGCCAATATCTCTATTGGGAATTAGGGCGCGCGAAATTACATCAGGGGAAGAAAGATGAGGTGGCGGCATTATATAAAAAGGCGCTTGATCTTGATGAGGGCGCAAACGAAAGCTGGTGGTATCTTGCGTACGCGTATTTAGTGATGGAACAATATGACAGAGCGATTGAGCCGCTTGATATGTTGCTTGCTCGAAATTATGATTTTAATCAAGAGGACGAACCGCTTTTGCTTGTTGCAGAAGCGTTTGAAAAAAAAGAACGATGGCAAGACGCGGTCAATATATTGCTTCTCTATATTAAAAAGCATTCTGATGATGTTCCCGCGAACGTGCGCGCGTTCGATTATTATCGGCGTTTAAACGATATTGATAAAGGCATTCCGTATCTTCAAAAAGCGTCTGAATTGGACCCACGATTAAGAGAGAAAGTAGAAAAGATTATTGACGAGAATGGTCAAAATAAAAAATGATTTGTGAGAATATTCGTTCACATAGAGAATTGTTATTAAAACATATCAACGCGCGACGCTCGAACATTGTGCGTTGTGTTTGACTTATCCACAGCCAAAGTTGTGGACTTTTTTTTTGACTATATACTATTATTAACTTATCAACCATCAACCACTTAAAATTTATTTTTTTTAAGTGTTTTATAAACGGTTTTATTTTTTTACAGAGCGGGACGGCGGAAAGCCGTACGAGTTTTTCTTTTTTAAAATTAACAAATCACTATGAGATGGTTACAAAACCCCGTTTCGTCGCGAATGTTCGAGAACGCGAGCGAGACGAGGAGC
>CAZVCF010000013.1:18587-21779 GCA_964626355.1 uncultured Gammaproteobacteria bacterium | reverse complement strand
ATTTCGGATTTATAATTTAGATTTATTATTTAACGCTCTTTCTCGAACGATTTTTGTGATGTCGCGTTCAATGCGGTCGATGCGCGTAAAAATTTTGAATAGAATATAAAAAATAAGCACGATGGAAAACGCGATCGCGATATCCGCGGCGCGCGCGATGCCGAACGTTTGCGCAAAAAAATCAAATTTTTTGATGAAAAAAGCTCCGAGCGCGATAATGCCCCAGAGTAGTATACCGAATAGAAATTTAGAAAGTGAAAGCTGTTTTTTCTTAAAACGGACAGCAAGCAGTCCAATGACCGCGAGCGCGAAGAGTATGATAATAATTTGTGTCGCCGCCATTACGGTTTGAATAATTTATTGAAAAGTAACCGTCCTGCGATCGAGAACGCGTTAAGCGACGACTGTCCGCGCGCTTTTGAATACGCGGTATAGCGAACTTTTATAGGTATTTCTTCAATACGAAATGCGCTTTTTGAAAGTTGTTCTAGAATCTGCGAACAGTGCGCCATTCGATCTTCGTCGATAGTGAGATATTCCGCGACTTGCCGCGTTAGGATTCGAAATCCGCTCTGCGGATCGGTAAAAGTTATTCCTAAAAAGAAGCGATTGAATAATTTTGCGCCGTACAAAATTATTTTTCTGAAAAAAGGTATATCTGATTGTATGTCAAGAAATCGCGATCCCAACACCGCATCACTATTTCCTTTCGTGATACGATCAACGCCGCGCGCAATATCGCGCGCGTCAAATTGTCCGTCAGCGTCAAAATGAACGATGAGATCAGCACCGCGATCGAGCGCGCATTGATTTCCGGTTTCAATCGCCGCGCCTTGTCCGCGATTAACAATATGGCGGAGCAAAACGACGGACAATAAATGAACAATCTCCCCTATTTCATCGCTTGATCCATCATCAACAACAATAATTTCATCAACGTACTTTTTGACTTCGTCGATCGTTGACGCAATTCTCCGTGCTTCATTATAGGCAGGAATAATTGCAATTACCTTCATAACTTTATTTATTTTCTCATATTTATTTACTTCCTGCGAAATCGTAGAGGTATTTTTCAACCGCCTTTTCTTTAATAACGCGACCGCTTCGCGGTCGCAAAAATTAAGGTTCCCACTGCCGACCCGATGTTGAAAAATATCTCTACGATTTCGCTCTCTCTTCTCCCCCGTTATTCATCTAAACCCATCTTTTTTAAATAGTCATATTTCGCGCGACGCGCGCCACGGACTAACGCGTTTACCTTTCTGGTCCGTTTGCTTAACGCGCGTTGACGATGCTTCCGCCCTTTAACGGTGTCAATGAGACGCGCCGCTGTAATCGCGTATTTAAAACGGCGCACCATCGCTTCTTGCGTTTCATTATCTCTGCGTTTTACTTCAATAGCCATGTTTCAAGTTAAAAAGTAAAAATAAAAAAAGAAATAAAAACTTAAAAACTTGTGATGCGCACTTCTCGACTCGCTCCGCTCGCTCGAAGGATACTATGGATTACTTCTCGACTCCGCTCGAAGTATAACCGTATTACAGTTCGAGCAAGGCCGAGAACTACCTTTTCGCTCGAAGGATAACTGTTGAATTTTGTTCTTAATTCTTCACTAATAATGATACTATAATAACCTAAAAAGTCAAAATCCTCTGAATCAAACAGAGGATTTTTTAAAAAGCAAAACTAAAAATTTAGAAACTGATTTTTATAGTGACTGCGTTGCTAAAAAACTCGACATCTTTATATTTTGTTATCCATGCGCCTTGCTTCCATGGATTGTTCCAGCGCGACCCCATTGACATATTATAGATCCCGCTATACGCGCTTACAGCTCCTATAGCAAAATTATCTGTTATAGAATATTCTACTTTCAATTCAGTTTCAAAGACAGGAAGTTTGATAGATTGTGTCCGAGAATAAAACGCATATCCATCATAATGTAGATCGACGTTCTCGCCATGGTAGGTATTGATAAGGCGTATGTAATCATTATCGTCGAAATCTCCATATGATCGTTCCTTACCAAACGCCAACCCGAATCGCGCTGAAGGAATGATTGAGAAAGATTTTTTTGGCGTGTAGGTATAGATAATACCAACTGTCGGTCCCAATAATACGTCAAGTTTTTTCTTTAAAAATTTGTTTTTAAATGGACTACTGTATTGCGCTTTATGCCGACTTTCAATAACGATAAAATTTTCAAAATCCCAACCATAATCAAAGTCAGTCATGTACGCGTGCTGCAATACTCCCGCGGTTAATTTATAATATGGTTTTATAAATTTAACGCCGAGATCTAAGGTCACCTTATTTTTAGCACTTTTATATACATCAAATAAAAAGAAAACGTCAATCGACCATATCTTAAATTCATTATAGAAATAATAGTCGATTGGACTTAATAAACCTTCTTCCTGATCATTCCATACCGGTCTCATATTCGCATTCCATATTTCTGAACGTAGATAGTTAAAATAGAGCGAGTCGCCGTCACCATATACCCAATCTGTGATACCGGGGTAAGGTGTGACAACTTTTCCGGCAACATAATCACTTTTTACGTTGAATCGAGAACCACGAACACCAAAAGCCCATGTTTCCCTTTTAAGCAAAAAAGAGCCCTGATATAAAATTTTTGACGGAACATTAAGAGAGATTGACTTATAGGTATATCCATATACATCACGATAGGTTCCGCTATTTACTTTATAAAATATGTCTTTGGATCGGACTTCATCGCCAACGTATTCATTCAAACCATCCACCGAAATTTTTCCATATGGCAACTCAATTGAATATTTCGATGTTTTGAAAAAATTTTTCGTTGCGGAAAAACTATTTTTTATAGCGCTTCCTGTTGCGTTGAGACTGCGTTCAACAAATCCATCTTTTTCGGTTTTTAAAGATGAATCAACGGCTACCGTATCTGTTTTCTTGGTTGTTGTATAGTCTATCTCTACAATTTGCGCGATGCCGTTTGTTAGAGTAAAAGAAAACAACATCACAAATAAAGCAATGATTTTTTTCATTGATTTTTTCTCCTTGTTACCTCTATAAAAACACAGAGTAATATTTTTGTAATTCTTCCTGTTTTTAAAGAACTATTTCGTTAGGGTAATAGTAAATCGTCCCCTTTTTCCTGTCAACCCCGCCCCAGTTCCAGCGAGTGTTCTGTCTATACGAACTTTG
>CAZVCF010000013.1:13988-18487 GCA_964626355.1 uncultured Gammaproteobacteria bacterium | reverse complement strand
CCCGCCCCAGTTCCAGCGAGTGTTCTGTCTATACGAACTTTGTGCCTCGTTGACGCCTGCGGCTTAGTCTAATCTATGCGAACATTGTGCAGAGAACTGGAGCGGGGGAAGGCTCCAGTTAGAAGTGCGTATTTTGTTAAAAGACTCCTTTTTTTGCAGGACTTCTAACGGGGCAAGTGTGCTATTTATTGATTAGTTCCTCTAATTTTTTCTTATTGAACCCAACAATAATTGTGCCGTCAATATCTATGACTGGTACACCCATTTGGTTTGATTTTTGCATCATTTCCTCTGCTTTTTTCTGATCATTTCCCACATCATATTCTTCATACTGAACTCCTTTTTCTTTAAAAAATTCTTTTGCCATTTTGCAATATCCGCACCATTGAGTAGTATAAATTTTTATTGAAGGTGGATTCATGGTGAATAACTAATAGTGAAAAGTGAAAAATGAGAAACAAAGTCAAAAATCAAAAGTTTTTTAATTTTTAATTTAACCCTAAGAAGCTAAAAAGCTATGGCCTAAGAAGCTTTCCCTATTCACACCTTCCATAACCGCAACTTGGGCAGGTAAGACACCCTTCGCCGCGAATCAATTCAACAGCGCATTCAGGGCATAGTTTACTCTTGTTTATATTTTCCGCAAGCGAGTGATGCTCGATATCACCGGACGACTCTGCGTTTTTCTTTACCGCAACAAGCACTTGATCTTTAATAGACGTATCGCGGAAGACCGTGACGTCTTTCACGCCGAGTTTGTGCGCGAGCAAATAACTTTCGCGCATATCTTCAATGGTCGCGTTCGCGGGAAAATTATTTGTTTTGGATACCGATGAGTCAACCCATTTTTGCACGACCGCAAGCATACGAATATGATCCTCTGGTTTAATGTCCATCGCGGTAACAAACACTTTTTTTAATTTTGGAGAAATATAGGAGATATGCTGAACGCCGCCACTGCCTTCCGTAAGATCGCTTAAAAGTTTTTCGTCGTAAAGACCCTCTTCTCGCATCCGTTTTTCAAATACTGTGTTGATATAAGAAAAACTGCCAACTTTTACATTTTTTTCAAACATTAAACTGTAAACCGGTTCGATTCCCGATGAGCATCCAGCAATCATTGAAATACTCCCTGTTGGCGCGACAACGGTTGAATACGCGTTACGAATGCCATATCTGTTTATTTTCGCGATGAGCGTGTCCCACGGAAGTCGCCATGATTTTTTATGATCGAAACCGCGTATGGGCATTCGTTTATCTGGATAGAATGATTTATCATACGCCGGAAACACACCGCGTTCCTTTGCGAGCGCGATAGATTCTTCTTTAGAATAAAAATTGACGTATTCCATTAACTGATCGACAAACGCGCGTCCTTTTGCCGAATCATACGGCAATTCCATTTCATATAAAACATCAGCGACGCCCATAACGCCAAGGCCGATTTTGCGCGTGTAGCGCGTCATATCCTGAATTTTCTGAAGAGGAAACTTATTCACATCAATGATATTGTCGAGGAAACGAGTAGTCATTTTGATGATTTTTTTCAAATCAGTCCATTGAAATTCTTTCGTTTCTCGATCATAAAAATTCCAAACATTAATACTTCCCAAATTGCATGATTCGTCGCGATACAATAATACTTCGCCACATGGGTTTGTTGTTTCAATTGGTCCTAGTGATTTTAAGAGTGGATTATACTTATTAACATGGTCATCATAAATAACGCCCGGTTCAGCCGACTCCCATGCTTGATACACGATTAAATCGAAAAGTGTTTTTGGATTCACATAACGGATAATCTCATTGGTGCGCGAGTTGCGCAATGGATATGGTTTATTATTATTATAATATTTCCAAAAATCGGCTTTAATAAAAACAGAGATGTTAAAATTGCGCAATGCTTGATTGCCGCGTTTTGCCGTGATGAATTTTTCAATATCCGGATGATCGGAATTTAATATTCCCATATTCGCGCCGCGGCGCATGCCGCCCTGTTTTACTACCTCTGTCAATTTATCGTAGAGTTGTATAAAACTTACCGGACCAGACGCATAGCCACTCGTGCTTTTTACAAAATCTCCTTCATGACGGAGATGCGAAAAATTAAATCCAGTGCCGCCGCCTGATTGATGAATTACTGCCGTGTCTTTGAGCGTATCCATAATAGATATCATTGAATCATCAACGCCGAGAACGAAACATGCGGATCCCATACCCAATACATTGCCGAAATTTGCGATTGCTGGTGTGTTCGGCATAAAACTCCGCTGAACCATACTCTCATAAAATTCGTCTATATTTTTTTCATACGACACGAACGCGCCGTCATCAAGCAGTTTTAAAAATTTTTGCCACGGCACTTTTATGTGCTGTTCAGTATTAAAAACGCCATACATTCTCCATAGCGCTTCAATGTGCCATTGATTCAACTGATATTTTCCTATTGCAAATTTTCCTTCGCAACTTATATGATCGAACTGCGACGGGACTTCATGTTGTTTTAGGATTTCTTTTTTACTGAAAATTATCGGATCGTACATAATATCCGGTAATGCGGTGTGCACGGCAATGCGCGTAAATAATTGTTTTGGCGTTTCAATCAATCTTCCTCGTTCGTCTTTTCTTAAATAACGCGCTTTAAGCACGCGTAAAGCGTTAACGTCAAACAATTTATCAACTTCGTCGGTTGTGTCTTTTTCCAAAATTTTTTTCTTTTCTTCGCGGATTTGTTCGCGTTCTTTTCTATAAATAATATATGCCTTGGCAATCGGCGCCTGTCCTTCGTTGATCAACGCTTTTTCAACAAGATCCTGAATATTTTCAACAGTCGGAGCGTGAGATTCGGTGTACGTTGCTTTTACTTCGTACGCAACTTTTCGCGCGATATGCACCGCGAGTTTCGGATGTTTGATACCGGTTGCTCGCTGAGCTTTTGAAACAGCCCGTTCGATTTTTTCCGTGTTGAAATCAACGATGGATCCGTCACGTTTGACGACTTTCATCGCCATTTTCGTTTCGACTTTCTGTTTCGCCTCGCGAACCGTTTGACGTATTGATTTTTGCATAGAATTTGGGAATTAGAATATATAAGACAATAAAAAAGTTAAAGTCGTAGAGAATAAATGTTATAATACTACATCTGTTCACTCTATTATTCTTGAACAGCTATAATAGTGCAACATTGATCATTCCTTGACCTTAACTTTATATCAACGCGATAATTTTTTTAAGAACATTTTAACTATATCGCATTGCAACGTAGGATACAAAAAGTTGTGCACAACATAAAAAAACTTGACTTTTTAAAACTGTTTTGCTATACTCTTTGTAGTTCTCTATAATGCGTTGAGAACTAAAATAAATAAAATATACTTTTAAAATGATAAATTTTAAGAGTAGAAGGGAAAAATGATGAAAAATATCATAATCGGTTGTTTATCATTTATTGCGCTTGTCGTCTTGTTTGTATTCCAGATTCGCTGGGAAGAAAAAAATAGAGCAACGAAGGCTACGATTGATACGCCGTTAACTCCTCTTGTTCAAACAACAATCAATAATTTAGAACAAAAGATAGAAAGCAAAACGGCGGAATGGGCAGTTATTATCGATCCAGACGTTCACGGAGAAACAAGAACATTCGTTTTTTGCCAAGAACCACCGTCTTTATGTAGTGCGACGGAGCTGACAATAAAAAATAGAAGAGGGAAACAGGTATTTTTTGAAATATATATCGAAGACAATCATATCTTATCAGCTGATTGGAGATCTAATCCGCGTGAATACGATTTACTTGAAGCGTTCACAAATAGATTACTTGCGGAGCGAGGATATGCTTGTTTAAAAAATTATGACTACGATATTGAAAGAGCCAATTTGAAAAATATAAAACGAGAAAGTATCAAACCAAAATTAATCGTGTTCTAAGCATAATACGATTAAAGGCGACTCTTTAAAGAGTCGCCTTTATATTTTTTGATATATTTATATAGACGATATTTTTTTATTTAGTCTCGTAGCATCCCATAGATTTCAAATATTCAATATATCTTCGTTCCTCCTCAGATATATTGAGTTCTATTGTAACCAGCCATTTATTTTTGAATCCATCTATTTCCTGCTGAACGCTTCCGGTGAATGCACGTTCTTTTAGATTAATATCATCTATAACGAATCTAACTTGTCCGTTCGATATTTTTTGTGTATCGTTTTTCCTATCAGTCGTTCTAAAATCGATAGAAAGTATCTCGATTTCTCCATGAAAATATTTTTTTAATTCTTTTTCAACCGCTTTAATAACAACAAGCGGTGTTTTCGATAACTCGTATATCATTTTTATTTCCTTATCTCAAGGATAGCAAAGGATAATCATCATATCCCTCACGGTTGCGATCTCCGCAACGCTTTTAGGTTTTTTTATGATTAAATTGTAAAGCACGGTAATTATCACCGTGCTCTTAACATAACATAAAAGACATAATGTGTCAATGTCCTGTCAT
>CAZVCF010000013.1:9401-13888 GCA_964626355.1 uncultured Gammaproteobacteria bacterium | reverse complement strand
TATCACCGTGCTCTTAACATAACATAAAAGACATAATGTGTCAATGTCCTGTCATGTTTGATTTTATTATTGTATTTATATTCTCCTATTCGCGCGAATTAGAGATAGATTTTAGTAAAATAGATACAGGTTGCGGCGGTATTTCCGCAAGAGAATAATATACTTCTAAGCCCCTCTGTGAATTCTCGACAATATCTAATTGTTTAAGAATCAATAAATGTTTTGATGTCGCCTTGAAAGACAATTTAATTGATGAAGCGACGGTTGAGACACATAATGAATTATTTTTTGCAAGGAGACGAATAATTGCCAATCTTCTTTTATTCGCCAAGCCCTTGAGGATTTTTTCCAGTTCTTTTGACGTCATAAGATTATATTATAATGTAGTATCCCTTTTTGAAATTTTGAAAGTGAATTCTTCGTTTTTAGGCGATCATAGTTATTAATTTTGAGTTTTTTAATCTGTATCGGGTGTTATTCTCTGCGACTTGTCGCAAGATTCCACTCGATACCCCGTCCGCTTGCGAAGGGGTAATTCATTTTATTTTAACATTTCCCTAATTCGCGCGAATTAGAGAAGAGTTAAACTAAAATATAAAATAATTATAAAATAATGAAGTATAAGATAGAGTAAAATATAAGATAGCTATCGCCCCTTTTAAGGTTCAATTAATCCATCTCGCGCTTATTCCTGTTTTGGACGCAAAGTTGGGAATAAGATCACTTCTTTGATGTTGTGGATGTCACATAAAATGGCGAGCAAACGATCGATGCCAATGCCTTCGCCGGCGGTTGGCGGCATACCGTGTTTGAGCGCTTCAACAAAATCGTTATCTTTCATTTGAGCTTCTTCGTCTCCTTGCGCGCGGTCTTTTTCTTGCGCGATAAATCGCGCTTCTTGATCAAGCGGATCATTTAATTCCGAGAACGCGTTGCATAATTCAAAGCCCGCAACAATCAATTGAAACCGTTCAACGAATCGCGGATTGTCTTCTTTCTTTTTTGCGAGCGGAGAGAGCTCAATCGGATGATCGGTAATGAAAACGGGCCCAATTAATCTTTTTCGCGCGGTTTCCTTGAAAATCTCATCAAGAATTTTTCCGTATCCCCATTCTTTTTCAACCGCAATTTTTAATTGCGACGCGGCTTTTTGCAGAGATTCAACTGTCGCGCATTCCATGATATCAATGTTCGCGTATTTTTTAATCGCTTCGCGATAGGTTAATCGTTCGTACGGCGGCTTGAAATCGATTTTTTGCTTGTCGTAGACGACGTCAAGCGAACCATTGATCTCTTGTATTAAAAACGCGAATAATTTTTCAGTTAATTCCATTAGGTACGTATAATCTCGATACGCTTCATAGAATTCAATTTGTGTGAATTCTGGATTATGCGCGCGATCGATGCCTTCGTTGCGAAAACAGCGCGCGATTTCATACACTTTTTCATATCCACCGATAATCAATCGCTTTAAATATAATTCAGGCGCGACGCGCAAGTATAAATCAATATCAAGCGCGTTGTGGCGCGTGATGAACGGTTTCGCGGTCGCGCCGCCGGCAAGCGGCTGTAAAATCGGCGTATCAACTTCAATATAATTTTGTTCATCAAAAAACTGACGCAGTAATTTAATCAATTTTGTCCGTTTATAAAAAAGTTCTTTAACCTCTTTATTGCTTAATAGGTCTAAATATCGTTTACGAAAACGGGTTTCAATATCTTCAAGTCCGGACCATTTTTCCGGCAAAGGCAAAAGCGCTTTTGAAATGATTTCAAATCGTTCAACGAGGATCGTTTTTTCTCCTTTATGCGTTTTGAAGAGCGAACCATGGACCGACAAAAAATCGCCCATATCAACCATATCGCGGATAATTTCAAATTGCTTCTCCCCTACTACATCATATTTAAAGTAGAGTTGTATAGTTCCGCTCTCATCTTCAATGTGCGCGAAAATCGCCTTGCCGTGAAGACGGATAAGACGTATTCTTCCTGCGATTAAAAATTTTTCTTGCGATTTTTCAAGCGCGTCAAATTGTCCAAGCGCGGCCGCGATTGTTTTATCGCGTTTGATACGCGCTGGATAGGGATTGTTATTGTTCGCGCGCAATTGTTCTGCTTTTTTCATGCGCGCTGATTCTTCATTATTCAATGGCATAGTGTATGATTATTTCATTAACAAGTCAGGTCAACCTAATGTTATATTTTTTTAAAAAAAACAAAAGCCCTGATAAACACCAGGACTTTTTCTTTATAATAAATTTTTAATATTCAAAATCTTCGTGAACTGCCGTTACTATATATTCGCCGGATTCAAATCGAGGCAAAGAGCCTGCCTTATTGCTTCTTACCGTATCTACTGTCCATTGGTTTACTTGCGGATTCAGGCGAAATCGTAAAAAAAGTTTCTCGTCATAAATAGACCCGACTGATTTACCTAAACAATATACAGTTGATCCAGGATAGAATCCAAGTTTTTCTTTTGTTTCTAAAATAAAACTGATTGTTTCTCTTGGATCAGCTAAGTCATAACCGCTTGAGAGAATATCTTTTAGACAACACATTCGCGTAGTTCTTCCGAGCCTAAGGTGTATTCCGTAGACCCTCTTTGCGCCAGCGCGTATCGTTGTTGTTTTAATTTCTTTATCTACATCAAATGCGACTATGAAATTTTCCGGCAATGTTTTTAGGGTTTCTCTTAGATTTGACATTCTATCAACATTGAGGTGCTCGAAATCACTCGCCTGCATCAAAAGAGGTTTCCATTTGTTTTCAATCATCTCTTGAAGGCCTTCTAATATAGCATCAACGTCTTCGATACTGCCCTTTTTAATTCTTTGAAAAAGCTCGTTTTGCTTTTTAGCGAGTTTTCCAAGCGTATCGTCTTCGACATAGATTCGATCTTCTTTTGTCATAACGATTTTTCCTTTTTTGCGCGCTCGTCATTATTTTTATATAATTGACAGGGATTTATGTTTTCTGTCTCGACAAGCCGCATTTATTTGTATTGATTTTAAATAACGCATACGCTCATAATCAGTGAGCGTTGTTAGTATAACACTATCCTTAAAAAATGTCAATCTATCGAGGTCGAACCTCCGCAAGTTGAAAATTTTTTTTGGCAGGACTTTTAACGAGGTTAATGCCCGTACCGATATTTTGTCGGTGCGGGCATATTTAAAAATTATGCGATGACTTCTATTTTGAGGAGTTTGAAATTACGGACTAATCCGGGAAGTTGGTTTTCAGCGAATTGTTTGAGTTCATTGAATCTCGTGCGCGCGTATGCTTCATCAACAATGCCTAAATAGGTCTCATGTGTTACCCATTCTTCTCCGCCTCCGACAAAGAAAAATAAAAATGATTTTATTTTCTTTCTTTCTTTATAGATCCTATATTCGTACATTTTATTTTCTTTTTTTAAAATCGCGCAAAAAGATAGAGAGGTTAGTGACGTATGCATGAAGTCTTGCTCGCGCAAGAAATCTCTCACTGGTCTATTCCTTTTTACCCCAGATACATGTGGCACTATCTTTTTACGTTACCAGTATAACTGAAATGATATCTATATTATTTTTTCAAAATACTCTTTGCATTCTGCGCATTTTTTAAGATGCCGTTTAATAAGCGCTTCAACGACTTTTGTGATATCAACGATCGGGCATTTTGTCGCTACACAAACGCTGTTTCGATGCATGTCTTTAATATGTTGGTCGCGATATTTATAAAACCAATAATATTTTTTCAGTTCGCTTTTGCATTTTCCGCCGCTAAGCGGTATAACATCGACGACATTCTGTAAAACAGCATATCTTTTATCAGGACAATACGGATACATCGTGATTCCTCCTCGCAACACTTTTTGCATTATTTTTTTAATCATTTTTTTCTTCAAGTTCTCCTGTCTTGATATCGAAATACGTTCTGCTTTGCGTACCTTGTTCGGTCTGTTCATTATATTGTTGGATAATTTTTTGGTCTGCCATTTGGATAAGACGAGCGACTGCTTGATCGGTTTGGGAAAATATCTCATTCGCGCATATACGAAGCACTTCATCGAGTTCTCCAACGTTCGAGGTTGATGGTGCGTACCCCGCTCCGCGTTGGAAAGCAACAACTCCTATAATTTCTTTTCCCGCGCCTTTGGCGAACGAAATAAGCGATGTTGCGCTGTATTCTAATATACGATCAGGATATTGCGCAAAAGTCATAACTAATACGACATTTGAATTGCTGACTCTGCCGTATTCTCTTTGCAACATATCGATAAAAGCTCCTCTTCCTAATTCACCTTGAATCACATGATATTTAAGCCTTAGAAATGTCTCCGCGATTTGTTTTTCTTTCTGATGCGAGCCATTCGTATTATCGAAATACAATATATATAATTGTTGCATAAATGATTTCCACTCCTTTCTTTATGAGTTTATTATGGATTTTTGGATTATAATGAACTATATTGATGAAGTGAGTGAAGAATAAAGAAAGAA
>CAZVCF010000013.1:0-9301 GCA_964626355.1 uncultured Gammaproteobacteria bacterium | reverse complement strand
TGTATTTTATTCTTTTTTATTCTGAGCGAACGAAGCAATATATCGGTAGATATATTGATGAAGTGAGTGAAGAATAAAGAAAGAATGTATTTTATTCTTTTTTATTCTGAGCGAACGAAGCAATATATCGGTAGATATATAAAAAGTATATATAATCAATTCGAAAAAGTCAATAATTTCGTAATTTACCTATAATAATGCTACACAATTTTGGACTCCGCAAGCAGAAAGGCCACAACCTGCGGAGGCTCGACCTCCGCAGTTCAAATGAAAGCGAGAATACAACCTGCGGAGGTACAACCTGCGGAGGTCGAGCCTCCGCAGGTTGTATTTTACTTCGTAGAATTTTTAGAATTGAATGGATATCTGCATAGTTTCTTGCGCGATTTTTTCAATGTCGGAACGCGCGCGGACTTCCACGATTGCCTTCGATAGATCAGCTGGCGCAACAATCCATTTGCCAAATTCGCCGATAGCGTTGGCGTTAAAATTAACCACCGGCTGATTTTCTTCAAAAATAATTTTTCCACTGGTATCTTTCAGCAAGATAGCCACTTCGGTTAGTGGCATTTTTGCCTTCCCTTTTACTATAAATGTCCGCGAAACAATAGAATCTACTATGGGTTGTTCTACAATAAAATAGTTTGTTGATAAAGATGCTTGGGGAGGCGCGATATTTTTGTCTTTTTGTTTTTGCAGAAGTGTTTTCTTGACGATAACCGGTTTCGCGAGAAAAACATTGCCAAAAAATGCCATCATTGAAAAGATGACGAGAGTGATTAAGAGTTTAAATCCAAAACTGTGTTTGAAATCGCGGCGCATACAACAATAATTAATAGTGAATAGTTAAAATCTTAAATCCTAAGCACCAAATCCTATTTTTATAAATCCGAAATCCGAAGCACGAAGTTCGAAACAATATCTAAATTCAAAATTCAAATGACCGAAACGGTTTAGAATAGCAGACTTTATTCTTGTTTTGGATTTTGGACATTTGAATTTGTTTCGGATTTCGTGCTTCGGATTTATTTATTCTATTGTACCAAAACCCCAAAAAAAGATAAGGCTCCTTTTTAAAGAGCCTTACTATTTTTACTTCACACGATTTATTTTGAATTCCCATTTAAGATTGATTTTGGCGCTGTCGCTTAGTATAATTCCTTTCAATCGCTGTTTCGGGACAATCAGCAAATACGAGCCCGGCAATACAATTTTGTCAAATTGCGCGTTTAGTTCCTCAAATTCTTTAAGCGGCGTTTTGAATTCGCGGGCAACACGCCATAGTTCTTTTTTCCTCTTTGTGCTGTATTCAATCGTTGCCATTTCAACGCCTTCATACGGACGCCGTTTAAAATCAAATTTTTCAGGATGCTCCATAATGATTTTGATGGCAATTGCCCGATAGACATATACTGCCGTTTCATCTGGAAGATCTAAATTAAAATAGCTACTGTCTTCTTTGGTCGGTTTGCTCATTTTTATTTTTTTTGCGGTTGACGAAAACCATACTGAATCTTTTGCCGCGCTGGTGTCGGGAAACGATTTTTTGATTCTCCTCGCTCCAGCGTTATATGCCGCGACTGTTAAAAACCAATCATGAAAACCATAAGCGACAAGCTTTGAACTATCTCCCTCTTGAACATATTTCCCGTCGTACATTTCCGCAAGATAGACTAACGCTTTTTCCGTTGATCGTTCAAAATTGCGACGTTCATCAATATAGGGTGAAATAATCAATCCAAATTCTTGTCCGGTTGGAGCGATAAATTGCCATGGACCTTCCGCTTTGGCAAATGATTTTGCGCGCTGATTAAATTCTGATTCAATAATCGGAATATATTTCAAATCGTTCGGAAGACGATGGAGCGTCAACATACTATCCAGATACGGAAAATAAATTTCCGATCGTATCAAATAAGTCGTTATCCTTTGTCGTCTGCTTCGATAGCCAGCATAAAAACGCAATGTCTCTTCAAGCTTATTTCGAATATACCAATGACTGACTGGATCAAGCGGAACGATTTGGCCGCACCACAGTACGGTATCCGGCATATAGACGTTGTTCATCGCGTACAATTCTTTTTTAATTGACGCCATTTCTTTCAATAAACTATCCACGAGCGTTGTAAGTGAATCACGAACCGCTTCGTTTCTTTTTTTTGTTCGATCAACGCGTTGGGATTCTCTTGAACAATGTGTTATCAGGAATGTACCACTTACCCAGAATAGGATAAATAATAAGGGAATAAAATGTTGTCGTATGAAAAGTATATATTTACCCATTATCAACAACACCTCCTTTCAATTGTTAAAAGAACATTATTACTCTCTCTATGAGGATAGTATATCTTTTGCAAAAAATATGTCCAACCCATTTTTTGGATTGGACATACTATTGTTGTATGAGAAATCAGTCAGTTGGCAAAGCTTGCGCGGTGAGGAACACGTATAAAATGCGATTTATTTTGATTTTGTCTCGCGCGTTGCCGATTCCTTTTTGATAGACGTCGGTACGCCCTATTAACGCTCACTCTCAATAAAAATATTTTCATAGAGAGAGTGAGTATGCCAATTATTTTTTTAAATAGATACTTCATTTTTTTCCTTTTGACGAATTGCGTGAGGAGAAGAATTCATTATTTTAAATAGCGTTATATCTTCTCTTTGTTCGTCTAAAAATTGAATTTTTTGATTAAGATCAATTACTATATTCTGGCTTATTGTTTTTCGTTGTTCGTTAGTCATTTGAGAGATCGCGCGAATCATTTCTTCATAAAAATATTCAAGGCGGTAGAGTTTTGCGTAGGCAAATTCTTCGTCGTATTTTTCTTGATTTTTAGAGAAAATATCATATTCCGTCTCGTAGAAAAGAAGCACGGTCAAAAAATGCGTGTAAGGTTCTTTTAGACGAGCGCGGGTGAAAATTTTTGACGCAAACATCAAAACGAAGAAATAAGCGATAATCGCGAGGATAAGAATAATATAGAGTACAGGACTATACTGCGATTGATGAGGAGTTAAAATAAGCAATAAAAGCATTCAAACCTCCTTTGTTTACTGCGTTTATTTAATTGTAAAGAACATCACTTCTATGGTACTAATATAGCATATAGTGTCAGGAATGTCAACTCTCTATAGTCTCCTAATTTCCTAACCCCCTAACCCCCTAATTTCCTATTTTCACTGCGCCATAAATTCCAATGGGTTAGCTGGCAGTCCGTCTTGTCGTACTTCAAAATGAAGATGCGCGCCGGTTGAAAAGGGTCCCGCGCCGGGCGTTCCTGGCAATCCGCCAGTATTGCCGATGATGTCTCCCCGTTTTACGTAATCCCCTTCTCGCACGGAAATTTTACTCACATGTCCATAAACGGTCGCAAGTCCATTTTTATGCAGAAGCATAATATAGCTGTATCTTTTAAGTCCTCCGTTGCGCACTTTCCCCACGTAACCGCCGGCTGGCGCGCGGATTGCGGTTCCTTGCGACGCGCGGACGTCAATTCCCGAATGTTCTCCTAAATATTTTTTAAATGGATATTCCGGATCGTGAAAATAGGTTGTTATTTTATTTTTTGGAATTGGCCACGAAAAAACAATTGTATCCCCTTCTTCAAGTGCTGACAATCGTTCTTCTTCCTGAATCGCTAATTGGCGGCGCACCGATTTTTCAAGATTTTCGATTTCCGCTTCAGTATTTTTTTGTTCGCGAACCGCTTCAGCGAGCAGATTTTGAAATTTCCATTCCGCGCCTTCTGAATCTTTCAAGAGGCGATTTTTTTCTTCTTTGGTATCCGCGGAATCTTCTTTAAGCGAGACGAGTTCATTTTTTACGTTGATTTCTTCCTGTTGTTTTTCACGCATCGCGCGTTCTTGGGTTTCGAATCCTTCTTTGATAATTTTCAATTTATCGAGATTTCTATTGAGGTCGCTGGAGACGCTCGCGAGCAATCGTTTCTGCGACAGAAAATCCGACAATGAACGATGCGAGAAAAACGCGATCAATTGATTGCTTGAAGCTGACCTAGAAATTGAATTAAGCACATCAGCAAGAATTTCTCTATTTCCGCCAATCGCCTGTTTTTTCTTTTCAATGCGATATTGCAGTTCTTGGATTTCAAGACCAATCTTTTTAAGCGTTGTTTCTTTTTCTTTTATTTCAAGCGATGTTTTAGCGATCGTATCGTTTAGATACGATACTTCGTTGCGCAAAGTTTTTGCTTCCTTGCGCACTTTTTCTAATTTTTTCTGATATTCTTCTTGTTGCCGTTTTAAATCTTTTATAGAGTCCGCTTGTTTTTTAATTTCTGCTTGAAGATCATCGATAGACACCGCGCGCGCGACATTTCCATACAGCAAGAACGCGAAAGATAAAAAGACGATTAATGCTATTACAGTATATTTTTTCTCGCATTTGTTCATAAAAGATAGGAGATTAGGATGTTAGGAATCAAGATAAATCCGAAGCACGAAATCCGAAATTCGAAACAAATCCAAATGACAAAAATTCAAAATTCTAAACAAGAGTAAAATCAGAAACTCGAATCCGTTTCGGTCATTTGGATTTTGATATTGTTTCGAATTTCGTGCTTCGGATTTCGGATTTTTACTTCATTCGTTCCATTGTCCTGCCCAATCGTTTCAATACTTCATCTTTCCCCAATATTGAAGCGATGTCTTGCGGCGGCGGAGAGTTTTGTTCGCCGGTAAGGGCGACGCGGAATGGCCAAAACACTTCTCCATTACTATACTGTTCCGCTAATTTTTGCAAATACGAAAGAATATTTTTTGGAGTAAATCGCGTCGCAGGAATTTTTTCTATTATTTCGTACTCTTTTTGTAGAATTTCGCGCGCCGCTTCTTTTGTTTGTTTTTTCCAAAGCAATAATTCCGCCGCGTATTTTTTTATTTCGAAAAAGAATGACGTCGCTGAAACGATTTCATTGAGCGTATGCGCGCGTTCCCGCTCAAGCGCGATCATTTTCATAATCTGCGATTTTTTGTATTTTTTATAATTCGTTTCGTATTTTGTTCTAAAATCATTTTCAAGCAATCTAAAAATTTTTTCTGATTTCATCCGACGAATATACAATCCATTCATCCATTGCAATTTATTGACATCGAAAATCGCTCCTGTTTTTTGCACCTTTTTCAGCGAAAATAATTTCGCCAATTCTTTAAGCGAAAATAATTCCGTATCCGTGTCCGAATTCCATCCCAAAAGTGCGATGTAGTTAATGAGCGCGTCTGGCAAGTATCCTTTAAGCAAATAATCTTCCACTGCCACATCGCCCTGTCGTTTTGAAAGTTTGCTTTTGTCAAGATTAAGAATGAGTGGAATATGCGCGAACTGCGGCGGTTCCCAGCCGAATGCGCGATACAACAGAATATGTTTCGGCGTTGAAGTAAGCCATTCGTCCGCGCGAATCACGTGCGTAATTTTCATTGAATAGTCATCAACAACATTCGCAAGATGATAGGTTGGCCAACCGTCTGACTTTAAAAGTATTTGGTCATCAATCTCCGCGCATTTAAATTCAACTTTGCCGTGTATAAGATCATCAAAAACAATACTCCCCTCTTTTGGAACTTTAAGACGAATAACATATTTTCCAGCGCGTAATTTTTCTTGTACGGTTTTTGCGTCTAAATTTTTACATCTGCCATCGTATCGCGGCGCCATTTTGTTTTGCGTTTGTTCTCGTTTCATTTGTTCAAGTGTTTCCGTCGAACAAAAACAATAATACGCGCTGTTATTTTCAATTAATTTCTGCGCCGCGCTTCGGTAGGTCTCGAGACGTTGCGATTGCATATAGGGTCCATACTTCCCTTTTTGAATAATTTTTTCTTCTTCTTTATTTTTGATTTTTGATTTTTGATTTTTGATTTTGACTGAGCGATAGCGAAGGAACGGACCTTCGTCCCACTTAAATCCCATTTTTGTCAAAATTTCTAAAAGCGCAGAAACCGCTCCTTCCACAAAACGATTTCTATCGGTGTCTTCAATGCGCAGAATTAATTTTCCTTTTTGTGCTTTCGCGAAAAGATAATTAAAAAGGAATGTCCGAAGACTTCCGATATGCAAATATCCTGTTGGCGATGGCGCAAAACGAACGCGAATCATAAAGTAGGTTATTAGCTTTTTAGGAAATGAGCTTCCTAGACAATCAAAACACCTTTAATTTTATTATATTTTAGAGTTCTTAACAAATAACAAAAGATGCTGATACGTTTTATAAATTTCGTGTTCGCTGTTTTAGTATTTCCTTCATTTCAGCGAGCGGCGGCGGGGTGCGCAAAACGCCGATTGCGTGCTTTATTTTTTCCTCTTCCTCTTCGCTTATATTCATATAACGATCTACTGCTTTTGTTATTTTAGTTTCTTCAAGCATAATATTAATTCGTATTTTTTCCCATTGTTCGTCTGTACAATGAGAAATAAAATCTTTTTGCAACTTTTTTAACCGTTCTCTATCGCCGAAAAATAATCCATAGAAAAGCGCTTCTCCCCCTTCTTCTATATTACACGCGTCATTGTAATGCCCCGCGTGTTTGCAAAACTCAATGCCGTACTGATCTGCTTTTTCTTTTAATCTTTCTTCTATAGACCTTTTTTCCGCGAACAATGCCCAGTCAATATCGCTTTCCGGATGCGCGTATCCTTTCGCCGTGCTTCCGACAACAACGAATCCGACGAACGCGCTTCCGCACTCATCCCGCAACTCATCTTTTATTTTTTCCAAAGTTTTTATTTTATCTCCAAGCTCATGCAGGAAAGGTGTCGCGAAAAGCGGCTTGCGCGTTGCCAAAAGCCATTTTGAAAAATTTTTTTCTTCACCATAAATATATTTAAGAAATAATTCAGCGTCTCTCTTTACGTAGGGATTCGTTATGTTCGTTAATTCCTCAAAAAGTAATAACGCTTTTTCGTTTTCTCCAAGGCGATACAAAGCAATTGCTATTGATTCGAGCGCATAGGGATCGGTCGTTCGCGTACGCATTTCTTCAAGTAACAAAATCGCCCTATCGCCTTCCATTTTGCTCTTGCCAAGAGATTCGGCTACTTGTCTCTGCACATCGCTATCTTTATCGTATAATAATTGTTTAAGTCGCTCAAATCCGTCTTTGCCGTATTCACCTAATACTTGCGTAACCGATGATCTCACAAAAAAAGACGGATCATCGATTCTTTTGTCAATAATTTCAAGTCCTTTATCGCCATATCGTATCGCGGCTTTTACCGCTTCCGCACGGACAAAGGGCGATTCTTCGCATGCAAGTCTTTGCACGATAGACAATCCTTTTTCGCCAATTATGGCTGCCGCGTGAGCCGCCATTTTTCGCTGATTTTCCTCTTTTGACTCACTATATTTCTGAATAAGTTGCAATGCTCTTTCTCCACAGTTGCCAAGCGCTTTTATCGCTCCTGTACGCACGTGATGCATTGACTTCGGGTCATCGGACGCACTTATCTCGTCAAGACGATTGATGAATTGATCTATTGCATTAGAGGGTAATTTTGAAATATTTATTTTTTGCGTTAGGTATATCCCCGAAAACTGCTCCACGAAATCATCGCTACGCAAAAGTTTCAATACCTCATCAGGCGTCGGCTGTTTTTCTCCAGAAATCATTTCAAACGCGTCACGCCGATTTTCACCTAACGGGCATACAAACGTCAGTCGCGGTTTAATTTCCATTCCCTTCAACTCTTTTTGGAGTGTTTCTTTTTTCGGTTGATTTGGCTGTTCTAATGAATGAAATTTTGGCATAATAGGGATAAGGAATTAGGGGGTTAGAGATTAATAAAGACAAAATTCCAAATTACAAGCACCAAATTACAAACAAATCCAAAGCACAAAATCCCCGCCTGCGCTGAATCTTCGGCGGGCAGGCAAAACAAATGATAAATAAATTCAAAATTCAAAACGGTTTAGGATTTTGGTCATTAGGATTTAGATATTGTTTGTAATTTGGAATTTGTGATTTGGTATTTCCGCTACTCACTAAGAATAGGTTATTAGGAGATTAGGATATTAAAACACCCTTACTATGAGAACTGTGCTTATCGCGATTCTTGGTTTGCTCATTCTATTGACCGTGCTTGTAAGCGCGAATGTGATATCAATGGACGATATCCGTGCGGCTCTAATCTATACGCAAGAGCTTGTTATGAAATTTTTTATTCGGTAGATTAAATTAGTTACAAAATAACATGCCAACATTCTCAAGTTTGTTGGCATGTTATTTTGTGCTCTCAATCCGTTTCCAAAGGCGATCAAAATCATAGTGTTTGATTTTTATTTTCCAAAAAATAAGTAACCACATGGCGATGCGCATTATATAGAGGACGATCGTCCATAGATATTCTCTCACGGATTGCGGATACGTAAAAAATAGATATATCCCTGTCCCTGTTTCAGTAAAAATATTTCGCCATTTACTGACGCTCATATCTTTCTTCCCGTTATTATTCGCGCGTTTTATCGTCTGCGCATACGCGCCGGCGGAACGGACTTTTTGCAGAAACCAATCATGAAAATTATCAGCGTATTTTATTTTTACGAAAGCGTTTTCCGCGTACCCTATCCCCCATCCCGTTTCATACACTTTTTCGGAAATATAACGATCATCGCCTAAAACATTTTCCGGCATATGATTGACGATACCGCAGCGGATTGCGTATAAATAACCACTGCACACAAAAAATTGTTTTGCGGCGCTTTGTTTTTTTCGCCAATAATCAGCCGCGTTGGTTAAAAAATGCGCAAAATAGCCAAACATCGTCGCGCGTGAATCTATCGGAATAGGATGTCCGCTTACCGCGCCAATTTTTTTATCATAGGACTTACGGGTTTGGCGCACTTCTGCGTCAAAAGCTACGGTGCTCAACACCGTATGATTACAATACGGCTTATTCCACTTCTCGCTTTTTCCTTGAATTGCATCTAAACCCGTAAGTCCTCTATCATTGAATTTTTCTAAAATTGCTTCGATTGCTCCGTGTTCGGTAATCACATCTCCGTCGCTCAAAAAAAGTAACGCGTCTTCAGGCGCTTTTTTTGATTCAATATAGCAGAAAATATCATTCAACGCGATTGGCTTCCCGCGTCCTTCGTCTTGAATAAATACTATCTTTGTATTGTGTATCGATAATGCCGAAACAAAATCTCTCGTGCGTTCATCCGGCGCGACAACAATAACTTCATATACTTCATTCAATTTCTCCAAATCCTCTACAATCACTTCCAACGTTTCTTTTAACGTTTTAACTTCATCTTTTGTAGTAATGACAAAATAAAGCATA
>CAZVCF010000012.1:0-23597 GCA_964626355.1 uncultured Gammaproteobacteria bacterium | reverse complement strand
GCATATCCTAAAAAAATCTCCGTAACTCGCCACGCTCAACGCGCTTGAAGAAGTATACGGCATTATCAATGCCGTTTCTGTGTTTCGGAAACAGGTGTCGAACGGTCCAAAACCACTCGCGCGTTTGTCACGCGCACTATCTTTTACAATTTTTGAGAGAAAAATACCATTATCGCCAAAAAACATCAATCCGTTGTCAAGCGTCCAATAGAATACTTTCCCATCGACTCCGAGTGATCGCATTGGAATGCCTTCACTATCGCTCGACATGATTTCGAATGGCTTAATGTCCATCATATACTCTTTGAAAAAGAGTTTCTCCGGCGTCTGACGGTTCACGATCTCCATCTTAGTTCGCGCCATCTTCTCTTTAAGCGAACTTTCAAAAAGAGAAATTGCTTCTTCTTTATCAAGCACTTTGAACGCGACAACGTAATGATTGTCTTTGTCAAAAAATATATTTGATTTTTGTGGAATTATTTCTCTCGGCCAATCAGTTAAAATAGTTTCCGGAATACGCGCACGAAAAAAACCATAACGAACATCAGGAGAATAGAATGGAAGTATCTCAAATTCGTCTCCGAGCAATGGTGGCGTAATAGAAAGAGGTTCAATTAAAAAAGTCTGTCCGTTAAACGAACCGCGCGCTTCAAGCAATTCATTCGGGAAAGACGCCAACAATTCTTTTGAAGAAAACGACGGAAACTTGCGAGAGAGGTATGTTCGCAAAGATCCTATATTGAAAGAAGTGTATATTTCGTCAGTATATGCCGCAATCGTTCTCTTATCAAATTGCGCTGTTGAAAGCCATTCTCGAGTATCGCTTACAAGGACTGTGCGTCCGGATAGGATAGAGAAAAAACCTTGTGAACGGAGTTGTGTGCCGGTCGCGATTGATTCATCTTCAGATTTCATTTTCATCGCGATAATAATTTCCGGCTTGAACGTTGAATCCGTCTTCGCAAAAATCGCCGCCTCACTGCTTTCAGTTATTATTTCTTCCAATAGAGTATAGCGATCGCCTATTAAAAAACGAAAAAAATCGCCTGCGGTCGCGTGCGTTTTCAATGCAGACGGATGCGCAATATGCGCATACGCTTTAGTATCCATTGGCGCGAAACGATATAAGGTATCGATAAAAACAATATCGAATTTCACAAACCCTATCGATACGATGAGTAGAATAATACTTATGGCTAAAAATGAACGCACGTTTCAAATTAAAAATTTAAAAATCAAAATGCAAAATATCTCCGATATATCCTCGTTCGTTCGGCAAGATAAAACATTTTTTATCTTTCCTCTCTTACTTCGGATATGACAATCTAAAATGAAAAATTATTTATATTCTAACATTCTGCAGAATGCTAGAATGTTCTCGTGCGTTTTAATATTTTAGAATTTTGATTTGTCATTTTGCATTTTGATATTTACATTTTGCATTTTTTTATTCCTAATTTCCTAACCCCCTAAAAGCTAATTCCCTATCCCTATGGCGCCGCAACCAGTACGCCTCCTTTAAAATTTTTATTATACGCCAAAAACTTATTGATCAAATTTCCCTTATAATTGAAAATTCTGATTTCCGGCTCAATGCCTTTTCCTGGCGCGGCGATAATTTCTTTTTTGCCGTCGCGATCGATATCGCCCACCGCAATGCGCACGCCGTTATAAAAATTCGGCGCGTACGCAAGGAACTGCGTTAGGAGAAATCCTGAATGATCAAAAACCCGTATATACGAATTTGCTCCTGATGCAACTCCAACAATTATTTCATCCATTCCATCATTATTCACATCGCCGCCCGTAACGGTCACGCCGCCCTTGAATCGCTGATTAAACGCGAAAAATTGCAATTTCAGATTTCCCTCGCCGTCAAATACGCGAACATGCGGCCCGCCTCCTTCACCTGCGCCAACAATAATCTCTTTCACTCCGTCGTTTTCAAAATCGAACGCGCCGACATATACTTCCTTTTTAAACGAAGCATCGAACGCGAGGAATTGAGAACGAAGTGTTCCGTCGTACGAATAAACCGAAACCATTGGTTCGCGTCCGCCGCGCGGCGCGACAATAATTTCGCTGACCCCGTCGCCGTCAATATCGGCAACCGCGAGATTCATTCCGCCGGTGTACGATCGATCATCGGACGGCCAAAAACTATATTTCAAATTTCCTAATTCGTCAAAAATACGAATATGGGATGTTCCTCTGCTCTTCGGAACGGTCACGATATCAATGATACCATCGCCATCAACGTCGCCGACTCCGATATTCACTCCGCCGCGAAACTTTTCGTCATACGCCATAAAATTAAGTCTGCCAAGCCCTGCGCCATCAAGTCCGCGAACATGCGGTCCGCCGCTCGCGTCTGGCGCAGATACGAGAATATATTCAAACGGCCCGCGCCCCTTCAAATTGCTAATAGTAAAATCGACTGCCTTATACACATTTATTTTCCCTTTCCCTAATCTTCCTTCGTAGTCCGGATTTGAAGCGTCGATATTTTCAGCTGTGTCAAAAAGAACTTCCAAAATTTTATTCGATGAAATCTGTGTATTAATCGCTTTCAGAATACTTATCGCGCCGCTCACCACCGGCGCCGCAACTGACGTACCCGACCAATAGCCACCGTATTGATCTTTAAAATCAGCTCCGTCTTTCTTGACTGCCTGAAGACCGAAAAAACGCGAACCCGGAGCCATGATATCGATACAATTTCCATAATTTGAAAAAAGCGCGCGCGTATCGTTCGGCATTACCGCGCCAACGCCGATGATAAAATTATCCGCATCTCCTTGATCAAGACAAATAGGATAAGCGGGATATTTATCAAGATCCTCTGATTGTCCGGTGTTTTCGTTTCCAGCGGCCGCGACAATAATAACGCCTTTGCGCCATGCGTCTTTGAGCGCGTCGCGCAATAATTTACTGTAATTTGATCCGACAAAACTCAAATTCAAAATCTGAGCGCCGTTTTTTACCGCGTAATCTATTCCGCGCAGAACCGCGTCAAGATTACCACCTCCTTCGTTATTCAACGCGCGAATTGCCATTATTCTCGCGACCGGAGAAATCCCCGCGACGCCTTCGCTGTTATTCGCTTCCGCCGCAATAATGCCGGCGATGACCGTTCCATGATGAATGCCCGCCTGCGTATATGATTCATTGAATCGCGGACCCGGATCGTTTATATCGCTCAAAAAATCCCATCCGTGGACGTCATCAATAAAACCGTTTTTATCATTATCAATACCATCGTTCGGAATTTCTTTTTTATTTGTCCATATTCTATTTTTAAGATCAGGATGCGCGATGTCAACACCCGTATCAAGCACCGCAACCACGACCTCATTCGAAAGCTCGAGCGCGAGATCCCACGCTTGCGGCGCGCGCACCGTTGTTAGATAGGTTTGTTCGTCGAAAAAACGATCATTGGGAAGAAACGCGGCGCGAAATGAATAATTCGGTTCTACGGTTTCCAACTCGCTCCACGAACGCAATTGCGTTTTCGCTTCATCTTCTTTTAATTGTTCTCTAAAATCAACTTTGTATATTTTTTTATTATTTTTTAGTTTGACCAGATATTCTGAATATACTTCGCCAACGCGCGGTGATTGCGTGTTCCCCCATACGACAGAATACGAAAAAAGCCAGTTGCTGCTGGCGATGAGAAGGATCACTGCAATAAATCTTTTACTGACTTTCATGCTACTTTAAATTATAAAGTATGAGTGATACAAATTCAAAATGCAAAAATCAAAAATCAAAATGACAATGCAAAATTTAAAAATTTAAAAAAAGATAAAAAATAATTTTAACATTTTAAATTGTCATTTTACATTTTGAGATTTACATTTTACATTTTAATCATCCAAAACTTTGTGCGAGATTATAGATCGGAATAATCAGCGACACGGCAATAAATCCGACTCCAAGCCCCAAGATTACTATAATAAGCGGTTCCAATAATACTGTCAAGCGCGATAACATCACTTCCAATTCTTGATTAAAAAAATTACCCATGCGATTAAGTACTTCGTCGAGCCGCCCGGTTTCTTCTCCGACTTTCATTACTTGCGACAAAATCACCGGAATCTCTCTTGAATTAATAAACACCGATGAGATGGAATTGCCTGCTTCTACCGCTTCAACAGTATTGTTTATTATTTGTTTATAGACACTATTCCCAACAATCGATCCGACAATACGCAAAGATGCATTGAGCGGCACGCCACCAACAATAAGCGTTGAAAGACTTTTCGTAAATCGAACGAGATAAATTTTTCGCGCGAGTGATCCAAAAACAGGTGTTTTCAAAAGAGCGACATCGTACACGTGTTTTCCGATATCACTTTTAAAAAAAAATCGGATTCCGACACCGATGAGAATAGCTATCGTAAAAAAGAGTAAAAAATAATCTTTTACGTACTTGCTTGTCGTAATCAATATCTGTGTTGGCAACGGCAAGCGCGCGCCTGATTCACTAATAATTTCAGCGAGTTTTGGAACGACGAACACAAGCATCAAAACAGAAATAACAATCGCAAACCCCATCACGAACGCCGGATAAATCATCGCGCCGCGGATTTTAGAGGTTAATTCATAATTTCGCTCCATTTGATCCGCAAGGTAATTCAATACTTCGTCAAGTTTTCCTGAAGTTTCACCCGCGCGAACCATATTGATAAAAAATTCATTGAATAAATTCTGGTATGCGGCAAGCGCAACTGAAAAACGAATTCCGCTACGCACCTGCGAAACGATATTCGCCACGGTTTCTATTAATTTTTCATTTGTCATCTGATTCATCACGAGTTCCAACGCTTGCGCAAGCGGCACGCCTGCGGAAAGCGTTACCGCGAGCTGCCGCGTAAAAATAACCATTTCTTTATGCGTGATCCTCTGCAAAAAAGCGAGTTGCGACGAAAAAAGGGTGCTCTTTTCGCCTAATGAGAGCACAATGAGATTATTCGCCTTTAACTTCTCAAGCGCAAGATGCTCACTCGGCGCTTCCAAAACGCCGCTCACCGTATCGCCAGCCACATTTTTTGCCTCGTAATGAAAAATCATTCATTCTGAATTATGAATTAAGAATCATGAAGTATGAATAATTATTTTTTATTCACTTCTTCTCTATTTCTTTTACCTCACTCCTCGAGAGAGAAATATATGCGCGCAACATCGGGTTGGCAGTGGGGACAATAATATTGCAGTCGACAGAGTCGACTGCGTCATAAAGAAAAGGCGGTTGCGCGTATAGATTTCTCTCTCGCCCTACCTCCTTTATTCCACCGCGACCCGCATTACTTCTTCAATCGTTGTTATCCCTCGTAATACTTTTATATAACCGTCTTGAACGATCGTAAAGCCTCCTTGCCGTCGCTGTTCTGCTTCCGCTTGCTCAAATTTATAACCGCTTAAAATAATATCTTTCATCGCGGCGGTAATCTCAACTGCTTCAATGATCGCCACACGCCCTTTATATCCTTCGTGATTGCATCGCGCGCATCCTTTCCCTTTATAGAGATGCCACGCGCCGTCTTTCATATACTCGTCCGCTTTAAAAAATTCATTTTTTTCAAACGCTTTCTCGATCCTCACACGCACATGATCCGGGAGTTGAATTTCCTCTTTGCAGCCATCGCAAATTTTTCGCACCAAACGTTGCGCGATCACGACATTAATTGAAGCGGCAATCAAAAACGGCTCCGCTTTCATATCAACCAAACGCGGAATCGCACCGAGAGCGTCATTCGTATGCAAAGTTGAAAAAACCAAATGACCAGTTAGCGCGGCGTGAATCGCGAGCTCCGCTGTTTCGTTATCGCGTATTTCTCCCACCATAATTATATTCGGATCTTGTCGAACGATTGAACGAATGCCGGACGCAAATGAATAGCCGATATCCGGCTTCACTTGCGATTGATTGGTGCCTTCCATATAATATTCGATCGGATCTTCAAGAGTAACGATATTGACGCCGATCTTATTCAATTGCCGCAATACCGCATAAAGCGTTGTTGTTTTTCCGCATCCAGTCGGACCGGTGACCAGCACCATGCCGTGCGGCTTCGCGATGCCACGCATAATATTTTCCAATATCTTTCCCCAGAAACCCAATTCTTCAAGGGTTGTTGGTTGCCCTTTCGGATCCAAAATACGCATAACAACTTTCTCGTGTGTTAAGAGTGGAAGCGTTGAAACGCGGATATCTATTTCTCTATCTTCTATCGTGATACGAATACGGCCATCTTGCGGAATCCTCTTTTCGTCCAATTTTAAATTTGAAAGTACTTTAATACGTGAGATAACCGGTTCATGAAGATGAAACGGTATAAACGCCGTATTGCGCAACACTCCGTCAATACGATGCCTGACGCGCGTTTTGTCGCTCAACGGTTCAATATGAATATCTGACGCTTTATTGTCAATCGCATACTTAATAAATGAATAAACTAATTTTGCGATCGGCGCTTCGCCGGTCAATTGTTCCATAGTGCTATCAAGCTCGGCGACGTTTTTTGCCTTAAATTGCGCTTCACTTTGTTCTTTGAGCGCCGCCTCAACATCATGCGTAATCGGCGCGGAATGCCCGAGCACATTCTTGAGCGCCGCAGGCGTAGTAACAAAAAAACGGCTCTTTAAATTCTGCGGTTTTACGATAAAATCGACTACTTCGTATATATGCGAATCTGACGGATCGACGATCGCTATGTCAACCGTATCCCCTTCCTTACGAAACGCAACAGCCTGATTCGCCTGCGCGACTTCGCGCGGCACAATAGAAAAAAATTCTGGCGTAACCGTATAACTGAACAAATCGATATACGGAAGTTTATAAATTTCGCTCTTTGCTTGCGCAATATCTTCTTCTGGAAACACACTACGCGATTCAATAAATTCATCAATCGACGCGCTTGCTTTTGCCGCATCGACTTTCAGCCCGGCATACTGTTCTTTCGACAGCCTTCCGTTCTTTATAAAAAAAGCAGTAAGTAATTCTTTTGAAGTAACAGCCATAATAAAAATTTAAAATGCAAATATCAAAATGCAAAATGACAAAGAAAAAATGACAAAATGATTTTAAATTTAAAAATTTTTTAATTTTACACTGTCATTTTAATTTTTGATTTTTACATTTTGATTTTACTTCGATGGTCCTTTTCCGCCGAACGGTATAAACGGATTCGGCCTGCCGACTTCTTTTATCTGATCGGCATCAAACGGTATATAGTAAATCCCCGGAGAACTGATACTTCCAAATCTGGCGTCTCCTTCAAGAAGTTTTTTGAACGATTTCAAATCGGGCAATGGTTCATCAACGTACGTTGGCAATTCAGGGCGCACAACCGTTACAACCGATGCGTTTTTTTTCCAATACGAATTATAAAGGACATAACCGGTCACCAGAACGATTATAATCAAAACAACGGTTAAAATTACTTCTTTAATTTTAAATTGAGACTCCATAGACGTTCAATAAATAAATTTTTAATTATTAATTTTAAATTTACAATGAATTTTCAATGAAATAATTTTCAAACAATACAACACAACGAAATAAATCCGAAGCACGAAATACGAAATCCGAAACAAATTCAAATGACCGAAATCAAAAATTCAAAACTTAAAATCAAAAATAAGAATAAAATTCGAAATCAGAAATCGTTTTAGTCATTTGGATTTTGGATTTAGATATTGTTTCGAATTTCGGATTTCGATATTCGGATTTATTATCTATTTTGCCTTTTGAATTTTAATAATAGGTGTTAATCGATAGCTGAAATTGTCCGCTGAGAGAAAACTGCATGTCCTGCACGTCAAAAACTTTATCATGTTCTTCGAGCTCTTTAAGAAAATCTTTGAAAACGGCATAATTATTCCCTGAGATAGTGAGACGAATCGAGACAACCCCATCTCCGGAATAATTAAAGCTGATTGCGGCGATCTTCATTGCATAATTCGTGACCATTGTGTCCAGAATATACATCAATCGTTCAATGCGCGGTTCGCCCGGTAACATTCGTTCAACGCGTTGCAAACGCGGTGTTCCAATTTCATTCAAATCTTTTTCAAGCGCCTTAAGTCGGTTGTAGTACATATCTAACTTTGTCTGCGCCTCCTGCCATACGTTTATGTCAAACTGCTGCTGATTTCTGAACGGTTCGTATTTCGGTTGGATAAAAAAGAGATAGCCGACAACAAAAATGCCGCACACGACAAGCGCCGCCCATAAACGAAAATATGTTACAAAAATTTTCGCGAAATTATTGGTGATCGAAGGGCTCACGGTTCAAATTAAAAATTAAAAATCAAAATGCAAAATGATAATGAGGATATTTCAAAACTCAAAATTTAGTCTTCGAGCGGAGCCGAGAACTACCTTCATTCGAACTTCTCGACTCGCTTCGCTCGCTCGAAGTATAACTATTGTATTGCAGTTCGAGCAAGGCCGAGAACTACCTTTTCGCTTAAAGAATAGTTGAAAGTTAACTCTATTCGTTATTCGTTGACGAACTCTCTATTTCCGTACAATTCCTGGCTTCAACTTGACGGTAAGCGTAAAACTAACGCCGCCATCACGAAGCGCGATACCGCCGAAATCGTACGATTCAAAAAATTTATTTTTCTCATTCTTTGCCGCTTCTTTGAATATATTAATCTGTTTTCCAAACGCCAAAATGGTTCGCGCGTAACCGGGCAACGTAACCGTCCCATCTGCCGTTATATTCATCGACGAAAAATACACATCAACCAACGTATAGCGCTCAATATAATCCTTAAATACATTGCTCATTTGTACCCGATGATCTAAAATCCCTATAATGCGACCACTGTACGCGTTCAAGCGCTTCGCGCGCTCACGGACCGAATCATTACCTTCCGCAAAACGTGTTACTTGAGCTTTCTTTACTTCAAATCTATTTCTTTCGCTTTCAATGCGTCGCACCATAATTTCATATTGAAAATCGAGAAAAAACCATATAAGTATCACAATAAAAATCGAACTAAAAATTACCGAAAACAAAATTAAAATTTTTTCGCCAAGAATATGTCGCGTGATAATCGCTTCTTCCGATTTAAGAGAAACGGATAACGCTTGTGCGCCAGTTCGAGAAACAGTCATCTTTTTTGACACGAACAATTTTTGCAAAAAATCTTTCGTTTGCTCATACAAAAGAACTGATTTCTTTTTTACATCCCTTATAAGAATGAGGTATGAAGGAACCTTTTTTTCTTTCAATATCTTTACTTCTGGTTGTTTGCTCTTCTCGTCGGAGAATGATGGTGTCGGTGTATTGAACGCGCCATTTTGTTTTTGATCTTCTTGAGTATTTTTGAACAAACTCTCTGTCTTCTGTGTTACGTTATTTTGCGTCGTCTTATTCTCGTCGTTTTTCATAAGTATCTTTTCATTGATCGGCGCGATTGTCTCCTGAGCAGAAAATTTTTCCGCCGGTGGCGCTTGTGGCGCAATTTTTTCTTCTTGTTGACGCGATTCTTGGGATACGACTAATTCAGGCATCTCATTTTTTTGCGCAACGGATTGTTGCGCGGCATCTGCTGTCGGTTGTGCGCTCTTCATATCAAGTTCAGCGCTTTCTTCCCGCTCTAAAGACATACGTAAAGACGGCGAAGCGATTTTTTCCTCTTTTAACTCCGGCATGGCCACTACGTTTACTACTTCTTTTTTCTCCTCAATTTTCTGCGCATCTTTTTTTGAAAATAATTTGCCAAAAAATCCTTTATTTTTTTCTTCGGCGCTCTTCTTCATTTCTTCTTCCTGTAATTTTTTGTTTAAATCAATATTGAAGCCGCCTTTCGAGCGTCTCATATCTTTTTTCACCTCATCAGAAAGAAAATTAATCACGAAAAGATAATTATTATATTAACTGTTAGATTTCACCCCATTCTTTACTCTTTCCAAAAATATTCATATAAGCAGGATAATAAATGCTGTTTTAAGTTCAAAATGCAAAAATCAAAAATCAAAATGACAATTAAAAATGTTAAATTGTATAATTTTACATTTATCTCTTGCCTTTTGGTGTCAATACGCTGTATGCAAGGACGTTAACGATCTTCATTAACACATTAAGAAGAAACTACTCTACTTCTAATTTATTTAACTCAACTGATTTCCGCTATTGATACCTGGCAATAAGATTATCCACATTTTAGATCTATTAGCTGATTTCAAAGCATAATCTTTTCTTAAATTCATTTTTTAATTTTGCATCGTCATTTTGATTTTTGAATTTTGATTTTTGAATTTTTTATTCCCTACCCTACTTTCCCCTCATCGCCAATCCTAAGGCGATTGAAAACCGCGGCGCGATTTCTTCTAAACTCAATTTTAATTCAGGCGGGTACGCAATATGGTCCCATGGATTTCCGATAAAAACCTTGATGCTCGTCGCTGCAAAAAAATGATCAGTCAAATTCGGCAAATAAGCGGATCCTCCTGAGAGAATAATTTTTTCAACACTCTTTCCTGTTTGCGTTTTATACAGATAGAGTGAATACTTAACTTCATCGACAATCGGTTTCATCGCGGTATCAATAACCTGTGGAACCGCGTTGGGCGTTTCAGAGGTCATCAATCCGATATCTTTTTTGAATTGATCCGCCATATCAAAATCAATATGCAGAGCGTCGGCGATCGCCTGCGTAATGTGTACGCCGCCGATATCGATACTTCTGTTGATGACCGGCACGCCGTTTTCAATAATCACTATATCGGTTGACACCGCGCTCGTGTCAACGATCATTATATTTCCTTTTTCGTTTTGCAGGAAAACGCGCGCGAGCGCGAACGCTTCAGTTTCCAAACTCGCCAACTGAAGATCGGCCAATTTGAATACCTCGACATAGCGTTTAATAAGATTTTTTGACGCCGCGGTCAGAAGAATTCTATAGACCCTTTCTTTTTTAACCATTGCGTCCTGTTGCGCCGCGCGTTGCGATGCGAGTAAACTATAATCGCCGAGCACCAGCGCTTCCTTCTGCTTTGTCGACGTTTCGGACTTCGTCGAAGTCACGGTCATTTCTTCAAGAATTTTCCAGTCAAGAATAACGTCTTCAATCGGGAGAGGGATTAATTTTTTCGCTTCCCATTGAATCGCTTCGGCCGCTTCTTTTTCGGTCATCTTCGGAAGCGTGATTACCGAATTGAATACGGAAAAATTCGGCAACGCGGTAACCGCAACGCGGCTTTTCGCGCCGGATGCCTGCCATAATTTTTTCAACAATTGTCCAGAGGTGACTATAACTTCATTGGGGTCGTCGCGAATAAGGTCGCCGATATTTTTTTCCGCGTATCCGTAGGTCATCAAATTATATCGCACGCCGCTTTTAAGCAGTTCGACTAATTTAATGCTCGTGCTTCCTATATCAACGCCAAGAATAGTTTCGTCTTTAGTGAAAAGACCCACAATAAAAAATTAAAAAATAGTGAGTAGTTTGTAGTGAGTAGAAGAAAAAAAATTTAAAAATAAAAGTGAAAATCAGAAACTGAGATGGTTGTAAAACTATTTTTAGACGGAATGTAGGATTTTTTGTTTGAGGCGAGGAAGACCAGTGAAATGATTTGAACCGTAATAGCATTACGGAGAAAATCATTTCGCGCCCGTCTGACGAAGTCTCAAACAAAAAGGACACATTACAGCAAAAATAATTTTGCAATCATCTCATTAATCCGCTGCGCGGATTTTTTGCATTTATTTAATGATATTATTATACTCTATGAAACTACTTATGCACTGGCTTTATCAACATATTAAAATAGGACTTACGTGTTTGGCGCACTTCTGCGTCAAAAGCTACGGTGCTCGACACCGTATGATTACAATACGGCTTACTCCGCTCCTCGCTTTTTCCTTGAATTGCATCAAAACCCGTAAGTCCTATAAAATATTGAGTATGCTCTTAACCGCGCTTTTCCCGCGTTATTGCGTTGGATGCGAGAGAAAAGATAGTGCACTCTGTGATGAATGTATTTCTATGATAGAAAGCGCGCCGATTCAGCAATGCGTCGTATGCAAAAAAATTTCTCCGTATGGCGATATCTGCCGTCCGTGCAGAAAAAATGAAATACTTGATATATCAATTGATGGACTCTTTTATGGATTTGATTATAACAACCATGTAATCGAAAAAATTATCACCGCATTTAAATATCGCAATAATTTCAAGGCAATCGATATGCTGTATGCGCGTTTCGTTGAATTGCTCGAACGCGCGCGATTTTTTGAACAATTTAATGAATACGTTCTCTCGCCAATGCCGTTGCATCGTTACCATTTTAATAAACGGGGCTTCAGTCAAACCGACTATCTATGTGAAAAATTATCGCGCGATTTTTGTATTCCGATTGCGCGTCCGCTGGTAAAAATAAAAAACACTCCGAAACAAACAAAACTGAAAAAAGAGAAACGGCTGGAAAATGTTCGCGACGTATTTGAAACGCGCGATGAAATGATTGCGCGCCATAAAAATATTATTCTCTTTGATGACGTCTACACCACCGGCGCGACAATAAACGAAGCTGCGCGCGTTCTCAAAAATAGCGGAATAAAAAATATATGGGGATTAGTGATCGCGAGAACGTTATAGAATTAACTTTCAACTAGCAACAGAAAAATAGAGTTAACTATCAACTAGCAACTAGCAATAAAAAAATTTTAATTTCTCTCGCTACGCGAGAAACCTGCCTGCGCGGTTGGCAGGCAGGCGAGTTAAAAAAACAAAAAATATTTGGAAGTTGAACTTCCAAATATTTTAAATTGACTTCCAAAATAATAAAAATCTCCGCACCAAAAATTTTGGTACGGAGATCAATTTTAAAATTATTTCTTGTTTCTGTTCTTAGATATCCAATAATTTAGTCCGACTCCAATGATGACGCCGCCTATAAGACTGGCAATCGTTCCTGCGCCAAATACTCCAAGTAATATAGCCGCTCCAGAGCATGTCACAATAACTTGAATACCGTTCATATTTTTCATATTTTATTTTCTCCTTGTATAGATGGCGGTCCATACATGTTTCTTATCCTTTTTTCTGTTTCTTCGATATCACGATACACGATTATTGCCAATAATGTGGCTCCAGATAACGCGCTGATTGTAATAAGTATTGTTACGATCATCTTCGTATCACCTGTCAATGTGCTACCAAATAATCCTGAAAATGTTGCAGTAAGTATCAAAGTTATTCCAACGAAAAATAATATTTTATTCATTTTTCTCCTTGTCCCGCCGTAGCTTTATGCGAAGGGGGACTTTATATAATCGTATGCTTCTATAAAAGCACAACGATTATTTTTTACTTTAAATAGTTAACTTTATTGTATTCTCGTATTCATTGATTTCAGTAAAAGAGCTATAAGGACTCCTCCTGAAAATGCTCCTATTGCGAGCGAAATAAAAAAATTTCCTAATATCGTATAGATAAAAACGCTTATCGCAACGGCTGTCATGCTTGAAAGAATAATTCTTCCAATTTTTTTCATTTTACTCTCCTAAACTTCCTGGATTTTTCCAGTCTTCTTTTGTGATATATCCGACAAACAATGGTTTCGATAAGCCGTCTCGCTCGATCCACATCAAGAATGGTTTGTTAATAATATAATCTGGTTTTGGCAGAGAAATACTTATAGATCTTACGCCAATTGCAACCGCGCTTTTCGCGCGTGCGCCAATTTCGTTCATTTTTACGATCGTCTGTTGAACCGCTTGGCTGATATAATATAGATTGCCACTCTTGGTAAATGTTTCCATGCCTTTCAGCCAATTAATATCAACGCGCTGATCTAAATGAACCATTGGAAATACCACGCCATCGAAATCACCATAGAGCATTTGTTTTGATTTCGACAACTGCTGAACATAGTCAACCATCGAGAAAGGCTCTGGCGGAGGTCCTCCGGCAATCGTCAGATATACTCGATCGCCTGATTTGGTTGTTAAGAGCGCGATTGGTTCGCTGTGTCCATAAGCTTGAAAAAATTCCGCGCCTTCGCTCGGGATACGTACGCCCGGATACGTATGAAACAAATCTGGCCGTATAGTAGTGACTGCTCCTTTTCGCGCCCATTCTACCAATACATTCAAAACGGTTGCCACGCCAAATTCGCGAGGACTAAATTTTTCAAGTTGAATTGAAAATCCTCGATCGCTTAAAAATTTATTTATTTCTTCATTGCTCCATGACGCGATCGTTTCTAATTCTTTGATATTTTTTACATCGTCTTTTCCTGTTGCGAAAAATTTTTCAAGAAATTCTTTTTGCGTCGCATTTACTGCTTCCCAATTTCTATCTGCTCCAAGAATTGCGTCAGCGCCTTTGACCGCGCCAACAATCGGATACGTTGTTACGGTTATACTCATTAATTATTTTCTCCATTGCGTATCATTATTGATAACGCTGTTATTGTTTTTCTTTAATTCTTCAGAAAGTTCATACAATTTTTTGAGAGTTTCGGTAGTTGATTTATGCGTTCTATAATAAGAGATTAAATACGATACACTGAATGTCGTAATCATAGTTACAAATATACCAACAACTAACGATTGAGAAGAGAACAGAACAATAAAACCAGCTGATACACCTGTTGTTATTGCTATGATATATACGATGATTCCTTCTGTTATTCTTTTATTCATTTTTTCTCCTTACTCCGCCGAAACTCGCCACTCTGGCGAGCGAAGGCGGGTACTGCGCATATCATCACTGATAACGCTGTTATTGCTATTATTTTGAATTTTAATATTTGGATTTTGCCCGGCCTTCGTAGCTCCGATGGCCATCGGAGCGGAGTAGGCGATTTGTTTAGAAATTAGAGATTGGAATTGAGAAATTCGTTTGATCCTAATGCCATGCTCCACACGCGCACGGTCCTTCTACTACATCGCATCTCTTCCCGCCATTTGTCCCAAGATCGCTATATTGAGAATGCGCTTCCATTATAGATAAATCGATTGCGCCATCGCGCATACAACACGCAGTTAATCCTTCAAAATTATGACGATGATTTTCCGGATGATCGCGTATGTCGCTTATCTTTTCGTCGTGTGTCATTTTTTCTCCTTTAATTATTACTTCTGAATGGTGCTGTTTCTTCTACTATCTTATAGTATCGAGCGTATTTCTTGCGCAAATACTTTATGGGAAAATACGTCAGTACAATTACCGTCAAAACAATAACCACCAAACTTACGATGAACAGCGCCGGAAAAAAATATTGAATAATCACCCCAACAGAAAATCCTATTACCATCGCTCCAATCCGTATACTCGTTTCTTCTTTCTTCATAGTATCTTTCTCTATTTTGTTTAAAAAACTGTTTTAACGATACATCGTTATGATAAAAATGTCAATCCCATAAATAGGAAATTAGCTTTTAGGAAACTAGGAGATTAGGAAGAGAAAGAAGTTCGTGTTTCGAGGATACAGTTCTCATCAAGATGATGTTGATATATCGAAAGGCTTATTTTTTCGTAGCAGAAAAAATTTTATTCAAATTTTTTCTGGCAGGACTTCTAACGGGGTTGACATTTTTTCGAAAATAGTGTATCTTTATAACAGTTGAAATATCTGCTAAAATTTTAAAATCAACGAGTAGCACGAGAAGTGCGCATTACAATTTTTCGTTTTTCATTTTTAGTTTTTAATTTGAAACGCCCTCGTAGTTTCCTCCTTCGCTCAAATTGATATTTGAGCTTCGGAAGGATCATCCTACGCCAAGGCTTCGGACGACAAGCAAGTAAAAAAGTTTTGCTTGTTTACCATCCGTAGCTTTATGCGCAGGATGGCCCCTCGAAGCTCCGATAGCAATCGGAGCGAAGTGGGGCCCTCGTAGTTCAACTGGATAGAGCGTCGGCCTCCGAAGCCGAAGATTGGCAGTTCGAATCTGCCCGAGGGTACCAAATTTACAATGAAAGGTATGTACCACAAACAAGCTCTGGACTCAAAGTGCCGTACAAGCTATAGAGAATTCCACCAAGACTCGTCCTTCCGAAGCCAGCAGGCGAAGGAGGATTAAAAAACTGCGCCATGCGATGCCTCCGTAGCTCAATTGGATTAGAGTTCGCGGCTACGAACCGCGAGGTTGCGAGTTCAAATCTCGCCGGGGGTACTCGCATGGCGCAGAGATCTTTAAAAAAAAATTGAAAAGGAGAATTGAAATGCAGAAAAAAATTTGTGTTATTGCGCCATCAAATGATGTCCTGCAAACAAGCATCCGACGGGGAGATATTGCCACGACTAATAATGAAAACATGTATATTTCGTATTCTTGCGTTAATACGCATAATACGTTCGCAGAATTATTTGGCGACGGAAGAAATATATTTGAAGCTGGTACCATATATATATGGTACCAGCCAAACGATGACAAAATTCGTTTTTTACTTGGCATGATTTTTATGCGGGCGATTATTATCGGACCCGAATCAAAAATGATTCTTCTCAACAGAGATGAAGTTGAAAAATTGAGAGAAACAGATCAGTTCGCCGATACGGTGCTAGCGCTTACAGCATAAAATTTAATAGCCGCGATTTTGCTAAACAAAATCGCGGCTATATTATTTTAAAAAATTTTCGCATACGCTATCTTCCCAACAACGCATTCAAACGACGCGCGCGGATATTTTTCTTTATCAGGGCTACTTCGTGCTCCGCGTCGCGCAATTGCTTTTCGCTCATACGCAACGCCTCGTTATCAACCTTATTCTTTTTATTCGTTTCAAGCACAAACCGAATATGCTCAATGAATTTTTCTAAACGCTTTGTCTTTTCTTTCAACTCAACAGAGGTCGTCCATTCTTTTTTCAGATTCGTAAAATACTTCATCATTTTAATCCGGTTCCTTTTTGCACTGTCGCGCCGCCAGTTTTGCAATAATCATCAATAACACCGATTGCGTTGAGAAACGGTTTTTCGCACTCATCGCCGTACATTATTCTTAATTCATGGTACAGTGCGCGCGTGCGTATTTCTTTTTCCTTAAGAAGCCGACTTAAAATAGTAATTTTACAAATCGTATCTAACTGCAACTCAGGCGCTTTGAAAGGCATAAGCCGTTTGTAATATTCTTTGAGTTTAATTTTCAACTTCTTCACTCGTTCCACATCATCAGGAAGCGTCAAAAATTCCGGCTTTATTTTTTTGGTTTCTCTTATTTCTTTATTTGGACATGGTTCCAACATTTTATCGTTCCTCCGTAATTCCGATTATATTCATCTTGCTTAATTCCTCTTCAAAATAACCGCGCAATTCTTTTTCAAACCTTCTATAGTAATCGGATCTTTGCGCAAGCGCCGCACCTGTCGGTATAATCGAAAATCGTGTCGACTGTAAGTCTTCCATAGGAACATCGTATCGATCAATTAATATATTCGCTCGTTGCGCCAATTTTGGCTGGATATCTTTCGCTATCTTCTGTTTGATTGCGTTATAAAAATCTTTTCCGCCTCCATAGGTATTGAAAATAATCGGATACGATTTTCCTTCGATCACATAATTAACTGTTCCAGTAAATACATATATAATTTTTCCATTGATAGGAATATTCAAGGTAATATCAAATGATGAGTTACTTAACGGCAAGCCAGGAACCACCTTATACTTCAAGTGATTGATGATGTAGGAATCCCATACGAGTGTTTTGTCATCCTCTGTCAAAGGGAGTCGCGCGACAAACTTTCCTGTTTTTCTATCAACGATTACCGCGTTATCCACTACACACGTTCTATCGCCATCACCATCTGCGAAACTTTCAACCATCGGCGACCAGAACGAAAGAGCGATAAGCAAAAACGTATTCAAAAAAACAAAAAGTGGTATGCGATATACCGATCGTATATCGTCATGCAGGCATAACATGCCTATCGCGATAGCTCCTACGCCAACGCTAATACCCATTGCCAACCCGCCTGAAAAAAGCCAATTAAATTTAATATACGCCGCGACCTCACCAATGTATAACAAAACACACAGTGTAGCGATGCTCGCGCAAAAAATTCTGTATATCAATTTTGCAAACCGCACCGGCAAAAAAACAAAAAATTTTATGACGGAAAAAATTCCTCGAATAAACTTGGCGCCAGCCCTGCGCGTTGCATCCAATAATCTATACCACCTCGATTGTTCTTTTCTCAAATCATTCAAAAGTATTTCTACTTTCGGGATACTGTACAAATTTCCCGAAAGTAAAAGAAGAATAAAATACCATAAGCTAATACTTTCTGTTTGCTGTCGAGAATCTTGTCCAGCGCGATACGTTTCGCCGGTTACCAGTTTATGAACGGTTTTTCCAAGTTCTTGTAATGACTCTCTTAAATCCTTCGCGGTTTCTTCTTTATCAAAACAAATTTTACCTCTCGCGCGAATCTCAACTGATTCCGGCGGAAATATGTAATATTCATTTCGCTCAACTCCGTTTTTTAATTCCTTAAACAACGTCTGTAAAATCGCTACAACCGTTTTATCGTCAATCAATTGCATCATCGCATCTCCTTTTCCTTTTAAGTTAAATTTTTACTGTAAAGAACGATACAAACAAGATACCACGCCGTATTATTTTTGTCAAGCAACAACAAAAATTGAATTATGAACCATTACAAATGAAAAATGTAAATCTCAAAATGTAAAATGACAGTGTAAAATTTTAAAATGGATTTAAAAACCGTGTTCATAAAAAATAGAGATCATTTAGAACCAATCTCAAAAATGCTTTCGTAGCGAGAGTACAAAATTTTGAGCGAGACACGGTCAAAAAAAGTGAGCGATAGACAGCGTATCTCGTGAACTTTTTTTGACCAGTCGTAGCCAAAATTGTGTAATCGCAGTAGAAATGATTTTTGAGATAGGTTCTAATAAGAACTTCTTGTATTTTTGCACTTAAGAAAAAATAATTTTTGCATTTTGCATTGTCATTTTCAATTTTGATTTTTACATTTTTCATTTTTCCTACCTACTCCACTCAAAAAACTTCGGACGCGAACGAATGAACGGCGTTGTAATAAATTGACCATCGGCTTCAAGGTCAAACCGATCGCGCGGATGCGGCGGCGTGCGGCGGATCGGATTGCCGTCATAGGTCGCCTCCAAATAGAGTGATGTTTGCGTCTCGGTTGAAGCAGGTAAATTTCCGACGAAATTATTGAAAATAGCTCCGCCTGATCCCCAATAATTTCCCTTTACGTCAAGAAGCGGAGGCGTTGGCGCGGAATAATCCCATCGCCCGGCTACTTGCAGATTGCCCACACCCGGAAAAATATTATTATCTTTCATAATCACTTTCGTATCAGCGCTCTCATTAAAAATCAACCTCCCATAAAAATCGTTATTTTCAAGCGTAAATTTCCCATTGAATTTGAGCCCGCTTACTCCTAATTCGTTATCGCGAAAAACAAACGAAGTAAAATCGCCGCTTGATAATTCCAAATACGCTCCAACGCCGGACCACAATGAATTCGTCATCGTGACATTGCCGGCAAACGACGGCCATCCGTACATCGTTACTTTCCGCAATAAGGTGTAATCCAGTATATTGCCTGTTCCGGCCAACGAGAGATTAAAAATGCCGCTGTCTTCTGTTTGCGTCGGATAATCCGTATCGCCGGCAATCGCATCATCGCTGATCGGCGCGAACACAATCGGATTGATCGCGGTGCCTTGCGCGTCCAATTTTATTTCTTCAAGCGAAGAAACATTAGTGCCTTCTGTTTTTTCAAATTTTATCACCACGCCCGGATGTAATTTCCATGTGCTAATCACATCGGAAAACACATCGTGTCCTTTCCGATAATAACGCCATTTTCTCACCACATACAAATTGAATTTCGGAGTCAATTCCTCTTTCAACCAATACACCATTATGCCTCTCGGATCATTAAGATAAGCAGTTGTGTCAGTGTACGCTCCGCGCGCGTATGTTTTTCCTTTTGTCGATTCTGAAAATTGAGACCAATATTTTCCGTTAAACGTTTTTTCCCAAAAACAATACCATCTGCCTTCTTGCAGGGTGTCAAAATCAATTGATTGAATTGTGTTTGACGTAGTCGCTGGAACAAGCGACGGCGTTTTCCATATTCCGTTGTCAATCGCGTATTTCAAATCGCATGTTTGCGTTTTGTCGGTGATTTCCTGCGCCAAAAATACGTATTTCGCCGCATCAGCGATATTCGCTTTTTCAGGAGTATACCACGCAAGCCGCGCGGTTGTATTTTTTGTAAATGGCCATGAAAAACCAACGCTCCGATATTGACTATCTGTTGTGGTAGTTATATCCGGATTGCGCGGCCGCAACGGCTGATCGGTATTATTTGTCTGACCGCTATCGCGCGGTTCAAATAATGAAGCGGTGTTTTGCGGATCAGGACTACTCACACTGTTAAAATCGCTCGCGTTATTATTCGTATCTGTTTCATTGCCATTTGTCATTCTCGCGCCACCGCCTGGTTTTCGTTCAAAACTTTTTCCATTAATACTATCAGCCACTATCGGCTCTGTTTCCGCAAAAACGGTTCCGTTCGCGCTAGAAGCTTTCCACGCGACGCGATCAATCACTTTTTGCAAATCCGCAGAGTTTGACGGATCTATTACCGATGTTGATGACACTAAAAATATCGTGCCGCCGTTTGCCGACAAATGGAACGACGAATGAATCATGTCGGGTGTCGCGCTTTCCGTGTATTCTCTTGTTGCCACAAGGAAATAACTGCGCGGAGCAACCGTGTGCCAACTCTCAAAATTTTTCTTATACACTGATTGTCCATCTGCGCCGCGATACTGCAATGATAAACCTGATAAATTTTTCACTTCATCCGTCGCATTATAGAGTTCTATAAATTCGTCATCCGTATTATTTATTCCCGCAATTTTAATCTCGCTAATAACCAAATGCGGTTCCGTAATAATTACTGCGCTTTCAGAAAACGCGCTTTGATTGCCAACTTTATCCGTGCTTGCAACGCGAACGCGGTAGGTTCCTGTTTCGCTTGTCATAAATTCAAAATTCGTATTCGTTGTTGTCGCGGATGAAAGTTCGCTTCCGTTTTTCCCGTATTCAACCGCGTAAAAAGCAAATCCTGAAAGCGCGTCTGTTATTTCGTTCCATTGCGCGTTCACGCGATACTGCGCGCCGTTTTTCGCGGACGATACAGTAAGCGATGGCGTTGCTGGCGGCGTTGTATCAATAAGCCACAAAATATTTTTTTCAATCGATTTTGTTTTGCGCGTTGCCTTCACTGTAAATTTGTGTTTGCCTTCCGTAAGCGTGTTATAGGTAGCTGGGGACGCGCACGACGCGAACGAATCTGCATCTAACGCACACGAAGTTGCTGCATCTGACGGCGATGCAGTGAAAATAAATTGCGCGGTTGTTGAACTTGTTGTCGCGTTTAGAAAATCGGTTACTGATAACAAAATTCCCGCATCACTGACGGTAATTTGTTTTGTGTCTGCGTCGCTCGCATTTCCAACTGTATCATAACTACTCACTGAAATATCATACGAACCTTGCGAATCAGTAACAAATTCAAAATTCGTTTGAGTCGTTGTCGCGGAACTTGTCGCGCCATTCACCGCGCCATACGCAATTTTATAAAAATCAATTCCTGAATAATTGTCCTGAACCGTTTGCCATTCCGCGCGTATGCGATGGCCGTTTGTTTCTTCCTGCGAAGAAAGTAAAACAGACGGTTTCGGCGGCGAAGTCGTGTCAACGGAAAAAATAATAGTTGAGCTGGTTGATTTTGTTCCTCTACGAACTTTCACGCTCGCGGTATGTTCCCCGTCTGAAAGATTCGCATACGCGCGAGGAGACGCGCATGACGCGAACGATTGAGAATCTAATTTACATTCAGTGATCGCGTCGTTCGGCGAAAACGAAAACGCGATATGCGCGGTTGACGTTGTTATAGTGCCGCTCGGTTTTTCCGTAACGAGTAACGCAACTTCATCGCCGGCGATGAGTAAATCTTTCTGTGTTTTTTCACTTTGATTGCCGAGTGTATCTTTTGTGAAAACGCGTACTGTGTATGATCCTTCTTCTGTTGTTGTAAACGAAAACTCCGTTTGCGTTGTTGTGGCGGGTGAAAACTCACTTCCGTCTTTTCCATATTCAACAATGTAATACGCGATTCCTGAATTATCGCTTACCGCCTGCCATTGCGCGTTAATGCGAAATTGTTCAGCGGTTTGCGTTGAGGACGCGTTTAGTCCTGACGGTTGCGCAACGTTCGCGTCCACTGTCCAATTGATTGTTTTTGTTGTTGACGCGTTTCCTTTTTGCGCGCGTATTTTTATCGCGTGTTCTCCGTCGGAAAGTTTGGAAGAAAAAAATGGCGACGCACACGAAACAAATGCGCCGTTATCCAACGCGCATAAAGTTGTCGCGTCCGACGATAACGCGATGAAAATAAATTGCGCGGTTGTAGAATTCGTAAGCGCAAGCGGTTGAGAAGAAATTGTTAATTCAACGGATTCTTCCGTTGTCGTCGCAGTCGTCGTAGAACTCGTTGCATTTTGTTGCGAGTTGATTGTTGCGAGTTGATCGTTATTTCCTGTCGTCGTGTTTTGTTGCAAGTTGTTCGTTGCAAGTTGATTGTTATTTTCTATTGTAAGTTGGGCGTTAAGTTTCTTCTTTTCTTCCGCTTGCCGTTCAGGACTGCCAGGATCCGATCCGCTTCCGGTAATAAATGAAATTAAAGGAATGATTCCTGTTTGGAGATTTTTCGTATTCATTGATGACGGAGTAGCGTCGCTTTGATTAGTGATTGGAGAAAACGTTGTTAATTTTTCTTGTGTGGCGGGAGTTTGATTACTTCCGATTATCTCGCCGGAAGACGGACGCGCGCTCGCGGACGCATTCGAATCTGTTCGCGCAGAACTATCCGCGCCCGCTTGCGCGTTTTGTCCGATAGCCGATGAAATATCTTGCACCACAATCGTAAATCGCGCCGGAGAATCAGTGAGCCGTTTCCAATCGCCGATGTCATCTTGATATGAACCAACAACAGAAAAAATTTGCTCGCCGGTTTGCGAAGGAGCGGTAATAGGAAAATCAAAAATAATTTCTTCCTGCGGATTGATAATTTTATCTTCCTGAATTGTTGCCGGCCGTTTTTTCGTAATCCATTGCGGATTATAAAACGGCGATTCATCAGCGGTGATGTTCAACGATATTTGTTTCGCTTTTGACCATTGTTGATTACCGGTATTTTTCAAAACAACTTTCAACGGGACTATTTCATTTTTTTGCGCCGTAATCGCGCTTCGCTCAGCCGCGGAATGCCCCGCATCCGCAGGGCTCTGTCCTGCGTATGCGAGACGAATTTCTCCGCTCCATATCGGAGTTGAAGTGGTCGGGGATGCTATTGTCTCTGTTGTTGTCGTAGACGATTGAAGCGAATCGCCAGTCCCTCCATCTGCGTTAATCCGCGTTCCCCTGTCCGCGTTAATCCGCGTCTCTCCATCCGCGTTAATCCGCGTTATGACCGTCTCCGCTGTTGACGCGATTGCTCTTCCGGCAATCTGCGCGGTGTACACAATATCGCTCGCCATTGAACGCACCGTGTTGATTAAA
>CAZVCF010000011.1:23022-23778 GCA_964626355.1 uncultured Gammaproteobacteria bacterium | reverse complement strand
AAATTCGAAACAATATCTAAATTCAAAATCTAAATGATCAAAACGATTTTATATTTTTGGTTTTATTCTTGTTTTGAATTTTGAATTTCGGTCATTTGAATTTGTTTCGGATTTCGATATTCGGATTTCGGATTTTAATCCTTCACTTTTCACTCTTAGTTTTTAACTATCAACTTTTCACTATCTCATTATATATTCATATCTCCGTTGCGCAATAAAAGATTAACCCCTCATCCAGTGTTGCAGGATGAGGGGTTATAGAATTAATCGTCGTATTTCGTAAGAATAAGTTCCGGTATGTTGATGATGATTGTGATAGCTATCCATCCGCAAGAGAACCAAAAACCGAGCGCTTACAGAATACACATTGTAATATAGGTATTCGGCAATCCTTTCCAGAATGATCGCGTCATAGCGCTTCCGCTCGCGCCTTTTTGCAAAAACGTATAGAGAATTGCGATGATGAGCACGCGATACGGCGTATTGGTCATAAAGAAACCAAGAAACGCGTAGAGAGCATAGGCGATACCGATATAAAGCGCTATAACAATTGATACGGAGATAATCATTGCTATTGTTGTCGGATTTTCGTTTGATTTTTTCTGTGGCAAAGTTTTTTCAGCTTCACCTCTGTCATACAAGAGCAAACTAATAATGATATTGAGAACAGAACCGATAAATACATCAACCTTTACATAATCCCAGAAATGCCAACCTTCGAGCTGGAAAGTAGGATTATACGCAAACCATTGCAGT
>CAZVCF010000011.1:5273-23012 GCA_964626355.1 uncultured Gammaproteobacteria bacterium | reverse complement strand
TACGTCGCGAATAGGTTTTTCCATTAAAGAAAAACTTATCACCGCGCACAAAGCAGAATAGACGATAATGAGTACATCTATTTTATTGAATTTCTGGATTTTATGCGACGCGAAAAGGATCGCATTTGACATAAAATGTCCGAGCACTGCCGCGAATAAACCATATTTTTTAAAAAGATACGCGAAGAAAATTCCTGCGACAAACTGTGGCAAAACGCGGAGCAATTTACGGTCACTTACTTCTTTATAGTTTGACAAATGAATGTACGACCATAACCCATTTCCTACAAGGAATAATCCATAGAAAGCGATTGTCCCTGATAGAAATGGAATTCTGGTGAGTAAACCGAGGAAGAGCCATCGCGCGAGAAGTTCTTCTAAACCAACTGCTTTAAAAAAAGAGGCGAAATGACTTCCGTACGTTATAGTATCAAAAAAATTAGAGATAGTATGATTCTTGCTTTTTCCGAGAACGCGATTCTGTATAATACTCGCGCCTATTGAACAGGGGAGTTCAATAACAATCACGGTAAGAATAACACCGAGTATCGCAAGCAAGTTCGTGTCAACCCGTTCTATCGCGTTTGCGTTTCCAGAGATAAAGAGAAATAGTTCATGCGTGACAATGCCGAAGAGATTCAGTTGATAGGCGATGAACGCGAGTAACGCGAAAGTGCCGATCATAGACACAAGACCGAGCGGACTCGTTTCTTTTTTTTGTGCATTCAATTTATATTTTCCTTTTTATCGAGGTGATTTAATGAGCGTGCTTTTAGAATAGAACAGTGTAATGATTTTGTCAAGAGGCGATTTAGGGGTATACTAAAAATATGAATGATATATTTGAAAATCTCTCTGATGATCAGAAAGCGGCGGTTGCGCATGGTGATGGGCCGCTTTTGATTGTCGCGGGCGCGGGGACTGGAAAAACGACGGCGATTACGCGCCGCATCGCGCATTTGTTAGTATCGCGCACTTTGAAACCAAACGAATTATTGGCGCTTACTTTTACCGATAAAGCGTCGCGCGAAATGGAAGATCGCGTCGCGCGGTTGTTGCCCTATGGATCGTTTGATACATGGATTATGACATTTCATTCTTTCTGCGAACGAATACTCGCGGAACACGGAATCGACATCGGCATCGGAAATCATTTTCGTCTCCTTACCGAATCGCAGTCCGCGTTGTTGATTTGGGATAATTTTAAGCGGTTTGATTTTTTGGAGTATTACGCGCCACTCGGCAATCCGACAAAATTTATCAGCGCGCTCATCAGTCATTTTTCAAAATTGAAAGATGAATTGATTGCTCCGGAAGAGTATCTCGCGTTCGCAAAAAAAATGAGCGCGGATTTAGATACGCAACACGGTGGCGGCGTCGTTGACGAAGAAGCGCAACGGATTACTGAATTGGCGCGCGCGTACAAAGAATACGAGCAAGTATTACTTGATAATAATTGTCTTGATTTTGGCGATGTGTTGTTGTATGTAATGAAATTATTCAAAACGAGAAAAAAAATTCTGGAAGAGTATCGCGCGCAATTTAAGTATATTCTCGTTGACGAATTTCAGGACACGAATGTGGCGCAGTATGAAGTGCTTAAATTATTAAGCGCGCCGCGCAATAATCTGACGGTTGTTTCAGATGACGATCAAGCAATCTACCGTTGGCGCGGCGCTTCGTATAACAATGTACTTCAATTTCAAAAAGATTTTCCGGACGCGAGCCATATTGTTTTGACGAACAACTATCGTTCGCGCCAGGAAATTCTCGATTTTTCGTACGCGTTTATTCAACAGAATAATCCGTATCGTCTTGAAGCGCAATCGGAACATTTTAAAAAAAAATTGGTCAAAAAGTTGAAAGCCACGCGTGACGGAAAGGCAGAGATTGCCTATAAGCAGTTTGACACTGCCGAAGAAGAAGCGGCTTTTGTCGCGCGTACAATCAATAAATTAAAAGAAAAAAATCCAGAGGCGACCTATAATGATTTCGCCGTGCTTGTGCGAAAAAATGATTCAGCGGAACTTTTTAGCCGCGTTTTGCGATGGTCGGGCATTCCGCACGAATTTTTGGCCGCGCGTGGATTATACGCGAAACCAACCGTGCTTGATATCATCAACTATCTTAAATTATTGGACAATTATCACGAGAGTAGCGCGTTGTATCGCGTGTTATCTACCCCCCTTTTTGTTACAGAAATTTCAAATGACGATCTTTCAACGCTTACTCATTCAGCGCGCAAAAATAATTTGTCGCTGTATGAAGCGTTGCGCCGCGCGGCAACATACGCGTTATCGCAGAAATCGCTCGCGGCGATCAATAAACTTTTACTTCTCGTCGAGTCGCATTCTTCGCGCGCGAAAAAAGATTCCGCGAGCGTTGTGGCGTACGCATTTTTGAAAGAAAGCGGTTATCTTGAATATCTTGCGGAAGGCGCGCGTGAGGGCAAGCAGGAATGCATAGATAATTTGTTATGGACGAGGCAATTTTTTAATAAAATTCTTGAGTTTGAAACAACGAGTCTTGATAAGAGCGTGATGGCGTTCAATCGAATGATGCGCGCGTTTCTTGACGCGGGCGACGAGGGAGGAATCGCGCAAGATATTTCTGAAAGTGGACCAGAAACGGTTAAAGTCTTGACGATACATTCCGCGAAAGGACTTGAATTCAGATATGTGTTCATCGTGCATCTCGCTGACCGAATTTTTCCGACTATGTCCCGCAAGGATCCGATTGAAATATCGAAAGAGTTAATAAAGGAAATTGTGCCGGAAGGAGACGTGCATTTACAGGAAGAGCGGCGATTGTTTTATGTCGCTCTGACGCGCGCGAAAGACACTATATTTTTAACATGCGCAAAAGATTATGGCGGCGCGCGTGAACGAAAGCCGTCGCGATTTATCGTTGAACTCGGACTCGCGTTGCCTGAAGAAAAGAAAGGCAAAAAAAATGATGTTAAAAAGAAGATAAGCGATTTGCCGGAATCGCTTGAATTGGCGATCGCGTCCAGAAAAACGGGGTCATCAAAAACGCTCGACGGTTCGCCGCGAGAAGAAAAAAATCCGTTTAAAATGCCGGAACGATTTAGCTTTACGCAATTGCGCGCGTTTGAGACGTGTCCTTTGCAGTATAAATTCGGACATCTTCTCTCGATTCCGAGAATCTCCTCTCCGCAATTTACCTTTGGAAAAGTAATGCACGAGACATTGCGGCAATTTTTTCATCTACATCAAGAAAGGGGAGTCGTTTCAGATACGACGTTTTTTAGCGCGTCCGGAACAAAAAAGGAAAATACCGTTCGCGCCACAATAGAAGAATTAATGAATGTATACAACTCTGCGTGGAAATCGGAAGGTTATCGGGATAAAAAAGAGGAGGAAGCGTATAAAAAGAATGGCGAAAAAATTTTGAAAGAATTTTTTGAAATCGTGAAAAATAATCCGCCGCGCGTTCGACATCTTGAGATGCCATTTACGTTAAAGATTGACGATGAAATTATCAAAGGGCAAATTGATCGGGTTGACGAGATTGAAGGAGGTTTGGAAATTATTGACTACAAAACAGGTACGCCACCGAAAGAAGGTACGTTGTTATTTAAAGACAAAGAACAACTTTTACTCTATGCGATTGCTGGCGCGGAATTATTTAAAGAGCCAATCGTGCGGCTTACCTATTATTATTTGAATGAAAATAAACCTGTTTCATTTGAGCGGAAAGAAAAGGATATGGAACGATTGCGTGAAAAAATTAAGGAAACAATTATCGCGTTAAAATCGAGCAATTTCACCGCAGATCCCGGTATGCATTGTAAGTGGTGCGACTTCAAAGATATATGCCAGTTTCGGCAGATATAAATAAATGCAAAGTTTAAAAATCAAAATGTAAAATGACAAGTCATGAGATCATAAGCACGAAATTCGAAATACGAAATTCGAAACAATATCTAAATTCTAAATCAAAATGACCGAAACATATTTCAAATTTTAATTTTCGTTTTGGATTTTGAATTTTTGTCATTTGAATTTGTTTCGAATTTCGTGCTTCGAATTTCGAATTTGTTTTGTGCTTTATGTTTCGGATTTTTTTCACTCTTAGTTGATAGAAAATTGATTTATGCCAAAGATATAATAAACTGATAATAGTTATATTTAATCCATTTTTATGACTCTCAATCGTTCTTTGACTATTGTTTTGTTCTTTACGCTGATTGCGTGGGGAGTGTTTTTTGCGAACGCGTATTTAATCGATCCGGAACTCGCGGGCGTGTTTTCATTTTTTCTTTTTTATTTGAGTTTATTTTTAGGAGCATTTGGTTTGTTCGGGCTTACAAGCTTCATCATTCGTGTACGCATCTTGAAGGACAGTGTGTTCCGCCAGTTGCGCGTTTCATTCCGTCAAAGTTTTTTCGTATCGCTTCTTCTTGTTATTTTATTGATTCTCAAAGGATTTGATATGGTGCGCTGGTGGAATTCAGCAATTCTTGTTTTGGTGTTTGTGTGTTTAGAGCTACTTTTTATTTTAAGGAAGAAACAGTAAAGGCAAAAACAAAATTACCAATTACCAATAAATTAATAAATTTTTCCACCGAATTCAATTATTTTTTCAATTTTGGGACAGTCCCCACAAAGAGGTCCTCTGGAAGCCATGTGAATAAAGGGCTATAAGTCGATTTTTTCAATGTGTGACGTTTTTGATAGATTTTGATTGAAAATTAAAAATTTTACATTTTGCATTGTCATTTTCCATTTTGATTTTTCCATTTTGAATTTATATGTCCGATACCAAAATAACTAGCGAAGCACTGGAAAAATATATGAACGATTTTAATGACGCTCTGGGAAACGTTGCGACAAGCGACGAACTTTTTTTGTTGGAGAAAAAATACCTCGGCAGAAAAGACGGTTTGCTTACAACTATTTTGAAAGGATTAAAAGATGTTTCTCTTGAAGAAAAGAAGGTTTTTGGACCGCGAGCGAATGAAATTCGAGAAATGATTGAAGAAAAAATTGTAGCAAAGAGAGAAAGTATTTTATCCGCGCAGAACGATTCTTTCGATTATACCGAGCCAGGCGAGAAAACAACAGTTGGTCATTTACATCCTCACACGATTGTCGCCAACGAACTAAGGGATATTTTTCAATCCCTGAATTTTGAAGTTGTGGAAGGGATTGAATTGGAAAATGATTATTATACGTTTGAGGCATTGAATATGCCGTCAACTCATCCGGCGCGCGAGATGTGGGATACGTACTATATCAAAAATCAAATATCAAAAATCAAATATCAAAAATCAGAAACAAATCAAAAATCTGAAATCGAAAATCAGAAATTGTTGCTACGGGTGCATACGTCGGCGATGCAGATGCGGATGCTTGAGAAACGCGATCCGCCGGTGCGCGTGGCGGTTATCGGAAAATGTTTTCGCCGCGAGGCGCTGGATGCGTCGCACGAACATACATTTTATCAAATTGAGGGATTCGCCGTGGACACGAATATCAGTATCGCGAATATGATTTTTACGCTGAAGACTTTTTTGAACGCGGTGCTTAAGCGAGATGATGTGGTGTTGCGTCTACGCCCAAGTTTTTTCCCGTTTGTGGAACCCGGATACGAAGTTGATATTAAGTGCGTCAATTGTGGCGGTGAAAAGTGCGCGGTGTGCAAATATACCGGCTGGGTTGAATTGCTTGGATGCGGAATGATTCATCCGAATGTTCTGCGAGCCGCCGGATATAATGTGTCGCAGTATCGCGGTTTCGCGTTTGGCACAGGCCTTGATCGCTTGGTAATGATGAAATATAAAATTGATGATATCCGCTTGTTCGAAAGCGGCGATCTAAGGTTTATACGACAGTTTTGATAGGGGATTGCGCCGTGAAATATGTTTAGAATTTGTTTGTTTTATTGGAGAATTTTATTTCCGCCCTGCCTGCTGTCGTTTAAATGTAAAATTTAAAAATCAAAATGAAAAATGACAATTTAAAATGTTAAAATTATTTTTTTCCTAAATTTATTTTTAAATTTTGTATTGTCATTTTTCATTTTGATTTTTTCATTTTTAATTTTTTATCGTGGATTCTGAAAAATTTTCACAATTGGTCGTCAAGAATAAGACAAAAATCGTTTTTATCGTTATTGACGGACTGGGCGGTCTCCCATCTTCAACAAGCGCGACGGCAAAAAGCGAATTGGAGGTCGCGCGATTGCCGCATGTTGATGCGCTCGCGCGCGAATCCGATCTTGGCTTGCAAAAACCGCTGGAAGAGTATATGACCGTTGGTTCAAGCGCCGGACATTTGGCGCTGTTTGGTTATGATCCGTTGCAATACCGTGTTGGGCGGGGAATTGTTGAAGCGATCGGGCTGAAAATAAAAGTAACTGATCATGATATTATGGCGCGCGGCAATTGGGCGAAGTGCGATTACGGCGCGTCAGGCATTACCGTGCGCGATCGCCGCGCTGGAAGAATTGAAACACGTTTGGCGAAAAAATTAGCGCATAAAATAAATAAAGAAATAAAAAATTGCGACAACGCGATCGTCACTCTTCATCAAAGCGTTTCGCATCGTTTTGTCGCGCAGTTTCGTTTTCCGTATGCGATTACCGGCGATATGGCGCGGCTTTCCGACAGCGATCCATTGCGCGATGATGAAACGGTCAAGCCGGTAAAAGGATTAAGCGGCTCAGCGGAGGAAATCGCGAAAGTCGTTAATCACTTTTTAGAAGAGACATATGTATTGCTTCACAACGAAAAAAATGCGAATGGATTAACTCTGCGCGGTTTCTCAACGATGCCGCAGATGCCGTCGTTTGATACACTCTATCAATTGAAAGCCGCGTGCATTGCGTACTATCCGATGTATCTCGGCTTGGCACAGTTGCTCGGTATGAAAGTGATCGCGCAAAAAAAAGACGATACGAAAGAACAGTGCGCGCTTTTGAAAAAAAATTTTTCAAAATACGATTTTTTCTTTTTGCATTTTAAAAAAACGGATCTTTTTGGAGAAAATGCCGATTTTAAGGGAAAAGTTGACGCGCTCGAACAATTTGATCACTTCGTTCCGTTAATTCAAAAATTAAAACCAGACGTGTTGGTGATAACAGGAGATCATTCAACGCCGGCGCGCATGGGAGGACATTCATGGCATCCGGTGCCGTTTTTGATTCATTCACGCAACACATACGGCGCGGTGAAAGCAAAAGAATTTTCCGAAGTCGAATGTCGCAAGGGGATGCTCGGTATTCTTCCATCGCTTGAAATTATGCCGCTCGTCTTGTCGCACGCAGGAAGATTAAAAAAATTTGGAGCGTAATTAGGATGGTGTACATAGTTTCGCTAAACCATCTTTAATTGTTAAGCAAAAAATTGAATATTGATCTATTACAAATTTAAAAATCAAAAATCAAAATGTAAAATGACAGTGAAAAATTCAAAAATGAATTCAAAAAATGTCTTTATGCAGAATATCAACTATTTTCGCCCCCAGTTTTTTAACTTTGAAAGGTAAGAAATATAAGAAATAATTTTACCATTTTAGATTGTCATTTTTCATTTTGATATTTACATTTTTATATATTTCGTCCCTGTGTATAACTTTTTTATTTTTATTTAAAAATCAATAAAATAGATAAGTATATTAAATTGGTTTAATTGCCATTCTTTATATATATATGCCTTTAAAATCAAGAAATAAAAAAGCATTTACGCTTATTGAATTGTTAGTTGTGGTAGCAATTATTGGGTTGCTTTCAACAATTTCAGTTGTGTCTCTTAATAACGCGCGACAGCGGGCGCGTGACGCAAAACGTTTAGCCGATGTCCGTCAGATTCAAGCCGCGCTTGAACTTTATTTTCTTGATCAAAATGGGTATCCGGATATATCAGCTGCGTTAAGTATTGGTAATTTTTGCATTAGTAGCACGAATGGCGCGAGCACTAGTTGTACGGGGACAGTTTATATGGCAAGCGTTCCGTCAAATCCGATGCCACGCGATGGCTCTTGCGCCGCGGCGCATGATTATGTATATAACGATGCGAATACTTTAGCATCATATACGCTTACGTATTGTTTAGGAACTGCAACAGCCGGCATTGCCGCCGCAGCGCATACCGCAACACCACAGGGAATCGCGAATCCGTAAGAGTAGGAGATTAGCTTCTTAGCTTTTTAGGGAATCAGGAAATAGAGGAGTTAGGAAATTAGGAAATAAAAAATAATTTTCGCAATAATAATATTGCGGAAATTATTTTTTGAAAATTAACTTACTGCATAATGAAAATTTTTAATCGAATAACTGAAAATAACTAAAAACTCGTATCGACTTACCATTGCCATGGCAATGGTAAGTCGATACGGAAAAATTAAGAAAATTTTCTATGATTTCTTATTTTAAAAAAATTGAACTATATAGTATCGCATCTATCTTTTTTATTGTGCCGGTTTTTTTTGGTTTTCATCTTTTTTATTCTTCGTTCACGATTACAAAGACGTATCTGTTTTTTCTACTTGTTGAATTGTTGGCAATCGCGCGTCTCATCCGATATGTTTATACGCAACAAACGGATAATCAAATTATTGGTGATAATAATAAAAATATTTTTCGCGCGATCCCCGCGCTATTTTTTCTACTTGTTCTATTTTTTTCTTCACTTTTTTCGCGCGATCCAAGCGCGAGTTTTTTCGGCTCGTATGAACGAATGATGGGATTTATTACGTTTGCGCACCTCGCGGTTTTCGCGTTTATTATCGCTCGCGCCGTGCGCTCGAGAGACGAGATAAAAATACTGTTATGGGGCGCGTCAATAGGAAGTTTTTTAGTTTCGTTGTACGGGATTTTACAAGTTTTCGGAATTGACGCGTCATATTTTGACGAATCAATTTTTGAAACCGGACGCGTAACGTCAACAATCGGCCAGCCGAACTATCTTGGCGCGTATTCGCTTTTCATTATCCCGATTAATTGTTTGTTGTTCTATTGGTATCGAAATGTTCGTTACGCGCGCATATTTTTATTCGGCACTGTTTTTCTGTCGCTGATTACTCTCTTTCTTACTTTTTCGCGAAGCAGTTGGCTTGGATTTATCGCGATGTGCGGATTATTTTTTGTATATGGAATTTATACGCGAGGCATTAAAAAAATAATTACGCCAACCATCGGTGTAAGTATTTTTATTGTTTTCATTTTTATTTCCTCTATTTTTATTTCTGGCGCAACGCGTTACCGCGAGCATTTTTTTGGAGTTTTTGACGCGCGAATTGATACCGGAGCGTATCGAAAAATATGGTGGAAACATTCTACCGATATTATCAAGCACGCGCCATTATTCGGTTATGGGCTTGAAACGGAACGCGCGCAATTCGTCCGTTATTATCAGCCGACTGACGCCCTCTACGAAACAATCAATACGCACCCTGATCGTGCGCACAATGAGTTGCTTAATTATTTGATTATTGCTGGCTGGCCGGGCCTCATCGGTTTTTTATTTTTTTTCGGTTCGCTTGTTTTTTATTCTTTTCGCGCCGCGCGACAAGGGGATGAAACGGAAAAAAATATAGGACTCATTTCCTTTTTATCGTTGGCAGGTTATTTTGTTTATTTGCAATTTTCGTTTTCTACTATTATTGATCTCATTTTTTTATGGGGCATCGCGGGAATGGTAATAAAAATTTTACCCCGCGCATGCAGGGCGAATTCGTTTTTCGATTTTTTTATTTTCAAGCGAGTGAGCGAAATGAAATTACCATTTCATTTCCGAGCGAACGAAGAAAATATAGGATTATTATCCTCTATTTTTAAGAAGATTGCTACGCTATTCAGTCATCCAAAATTGAATATTAGAAATCATGCGATTCGCTATCTTGCGATTGTATTCATCGCGAGCGCAGGATTATTTATCATTTTTGAGATAAATCTGCGTCCCCTAATCGCTGATTATTATTTCGCGCGATTGATGCTTTTTACTCCAGCATTTCCCGATAAATTGCGTTTGTATGAAAAAGTGTTTCGATGGAATGGAGGCGAGCGATACTATCGCGATCAATACGCGCTTACGCTTTTGGGCAATCTTGAACAGTATGCGACCAATGAACATAAGTCGGCTATCGCGCGAATCGTTGAAGAAAGTTATGAAACAATGAAAGTTAATAAACTTCCGATGTGGTCCGCCTTGCGTTACGCCGAAGCGAAAACACTGAGAGGATATTTTGAGAACAACGAAGATCTTTTCCGCGAAGCTGAAAAGATTTTTTCATCGCGCGCGAACGAGTCGCCGGCGATGCCGATTATCTATAGCGAATGGTGTCGTTTGTATATTCTATGGAACCGATATGGAGACGCGGAGCAGTTATGTAAAAAAGCGTTTTCGCTGTATCCTCTTGACCAATTCAAAACAACAGATCGGCGCCGTCAGAACGCGATGGCGTATGAAATAGGCCTCACGCTCTCCCGGCTCGCGATCATCTATGGGTATGACGGGCGAAACAGAGAAGCAATCAACGCGTATCAAAAGATTCTTCTCTATCTGCCATTCAATCAAAACACCTATAAGCGATTATTGGAACTCTACGAAGAAATCGGCGACACAGAGAACGCGAAACAAATAAAACAAAAAGGCAGCGCTGTATGGCCGGATGAACAGAGCTTCCGATAAATTAAGGATTCTGCACTTGGCGCATGTATAGATTTTTTGCAAAAATGTAAAATGTAAATATCAAAATGTAAAATGATCCATCCTCCGTAGCAGTAGCAAATTCGCAATACTCTATAATTTTTCAGAAAATGTAAGGTAAATAAAGTTGTTTATTATGAAACTACTGCTACTGCGGAGGACGGGCAATGCAAAATTGAAAATTTATTCTATTAAAAATTTATTGGAAATTAGAAATTGGTAATTGGAAATTAATTCTGTGTTTTCCTTTCCATCCTTCCCCCTCTCTTTTTAATTGCATCACGAAATGTAGTATTCTGAACCATTGTGCGAAAAAACGAGAAAATGAAGCGTTTTAACCAGAAATGCAACTGTCTGACGAGCGGAGCGAGGAGTTTTGCATTTCGTATTTAAAACGCGCCACATTTTTGAAGTTTTTGGAGCGTTCTAGGTTCAGAATACTATATTTCGTGATGCAATGCGCTCTTCACAACCCTATTTCCATTACCTTCGCCCCACTCAACAAAGAGATCGAAGTTTCTTTTTCATTAACCCAAAAATCATTGATGGTTAAAGCCGTATCAATGATCAATTGTTTTACGATTTGTCCTTTTTTATCAAGGACAATTATTTTTTTGTTTTGTTGGTCAAAGAGATAGATATATTTTTTATCGAAATCGGTATACATTTTATCAATTGAGGAAATTTGTCCGTAGGGATCATTAATCTTGAATTGTTCTTCGCGCCCCGCGTAAAATTTGCGGATTTTATTAAGCGTATTCACGAAATAAAGAGCGCCATCGCTTGTCATCAGCTTAATGTTCTCAAATGTGTATTTTTGTTTGAGCCATTCTTCTTCTTTACTAAAACCGTTAATTGATTTTGTATAACGGAAAATTTTGTTTTGTGGTGCATCAAGCGCGTAGACGCGATTATTATAAACAATAAACACTGTTTTTGTTTTAAGATTTTTAGTTTCCAGCGCAAGCGAACTTACTTTATGATTGATCGCGTTATAGTTGAAAAGCGCCTGTGGAGAGGCAAGAACGACATTATCATTATCAAATGAAAATAGGGAAGATGCCGCGAAAGCCGCGTAATCTATTTTTTCAGCTTTTCCGGTTTCAGTAATTACATACAATGCGCCATTGTCGACGATATAAAAAAGTTTATTATTTTTTAGGAGAAGTGTCGGATTGATAGTTCCTGTTAGCGTCATTATATCTTTTGGCGCGCGAACTTCGATTTTATAAAGTTTGTTGATATGCTCGTTGAGCGAAGAAACAACCGTATTAAAACGAGGATCTTTTTTTGTTTTTTCATCAACCGACGAAAGATCATTTTGCGCTTTGCCGATGAGCAGACGCGCTTCGTTTTCGTCTTTGTTAATCAGCGCCGCGGCGATTTTGTTTTGCGTTTCATTGAGGCTTGCAAAAATTGCCTGTTGGCGCGCTTCGTATTTTTGTTTCTGTTCCTTTTTCCAGAGGATAAAAACGCTTTGCGCGAACACGATGATAAAAATGATAATGAGCATCGCGACGAGTTTCGAGGGCGTGAAAACAAATTTTTTACGCGGCATCTCAAACGTTTCAAGCGGCGTATACGACGATTCGGTTTTCTGCGGTTTGATCGTTGCTTTACTGCGAATAAGGATTTCTTTTTTCGTCTCTTGATTTTCTTCGCGTTCCGTGGAAGGGGAGATTAATTTTTCTTTTTTTTGCGGAACGTGTGACGGTTTTATTTCTTTTTTTTCTATCTCTTGAAGTCGGATTGTTTTATTGAAAAAGAGAATAATCGCGTCATTTGCCGTTGTCACGTCGTCTTTAATGAGCGGAAGCGCGGACTCAAGCGATGACGCATTAAGACGATGTCCGATGACTTTCGCTACCCCAGACGTGATCGATGGCGTGGCAAAGAAGAGCAGATCGTTTTCCGCGAGCGATCCGCTCGTGAGATACGAGAAAAGTTCGTTTACGTCTTTTATTTTTTGCGATTCAGCTGATGAAATTTCTTCAATGCCCTTTTGTTGTAGGAGATAGGTTTTATTGTCTCCTATCTGCGAAAAATACAATTCTTCTCCTTTAACAAGAATGAGTGTTGCCGAAAACGATTTCGCGAGCGCTTCATTGTTTTTGAAGCAGTTTTCATAGAGCGAGCTATTGATGAAAAACAACATTGATTCGAATTGTTGTTCGTCGGTTTTTACATCGATTTTTTCTCCGGCATCATCGAGTACCTCTTTTATTTTTTTAACAATCTCCGCGGTATTTTTCTTTTTCGAATCACATTGTCCGAACGCGTAAAAATTTTCGTCGTTTGAAACGAAAAACGAATTACCGTCTTTTTCAGAAATAATAAGTGGCGTGATGGAGAGGGGCATAGGAAACAAAATCAAAAATCAAAATGCAAAATCAGAAGATTATAAATACGAAATTCGAAGCACGAAATTCGAAACAATATCTAAATTCAAAATCCAAATGATTAAAACGGATTCGGATTCGGATTTTATTTGACATTTGAGTTTGAATTTTACTTAGCGTATTGTTTTGAATTTTGGATTTTTGTCATTTGAATTTGTTTCGGATTTCGGATTTCGATATTCGGATTTAATTTATCCATATATATTATATCTCTTTAAAATGGTATACTACAACTATATGTCCACACCATCAATTTTGATAATCAATACGGTTGGCGATACGGGTTTTATCACGCGTGGAATGATTGAAAAATCTATTTTTGTTGCGCGCGCGTCGCGCGCGGTGGATAAACGAGGAGATTTTAGTCGAACGATTAAAAAGATGTTTGCGCGTGCAAACGTGAATAAAACGAAGAAGATATTGGTCGTGAACGGCGCGTCTGCTTCATTTACTTTTCTACGAATCGGCCTTCTTTGGGCGAATTTTTTAGCCCATTTTTTGCGTGCGCCGTTGTACGAGGTTTCGGAATCGGATTATCGCCGCATTATTGAAGGAGAAAAATATTCATTTTTAAAATTAAAAAGGCGCGCGATGATCATCCCATCCTATGATCGCGCGCCAAATATTACTATCAAGAAAAGACCATGATTTTCTTTCATCGAGTAAAAAAACAAAAAAAAGACAATCTTTTTTTCGCGCAACAAGCTTCGGTCGATTGGTCGAAGCGCTATCCATATCATCGGAGCCAGTTAATTTCCGGCTACACGTCAACGCGCAAAAAGACCAAAAAATATTTTTTATTGTCAACGATACCTGTGCTCATCATCGCTGGATATTTTTTATTTTTCACGCGCTATTTCACTATAGAAAAAATTGAGGTGACGAGCGATGTAACGCTTACCGCGCGCCAACAGGAGATAGCGCGTCGCGCGCAGGATAAAATAGAAGAACAGTATATAAATAAAAATATTTTTCTTATTCGCGGCGCGGAACGCGCTATAAAAGTCCTTTCGTCAGAATATCCCGAGATACAATCAATGAGCATAAAACGAAAATTACTCACGACGCTCTTGGTTGAAATCTCGTTTCGCGCGCCGCTTTTTATCTATTATCAAGACGCATCAAGCTCGCCGCAGTATCTTGATACGACGCTCACCGCGTATCCTCTCTTTGATGTTCCTGTTGATGCTCCAGCGCTGTATAATGAAATAGGAGATGGCGGAGAAAATTTTTTTCCTTTCATTCAGAATAGTTATCTCTTGTTAAAAAAGAATACAGAAATAGTCCTTTCAGAAATTCGCTTGCAGCAGCGTGACGGAGTTCCCGTAGCGGTTTTTTTCATCAAAAATGGTCCTTTCCTCATCACACGTCCAGAAGACGCGCCTGATACAATCGCGAAATATGCGCGTGCATTAAAAGAAAAATTGCAAGAAAAATTTTTTAAACTCCAATACATCGATCTCCGTTTCGGAGAGCAGGTGTACTATAAGTAGTAAAATGTAAAATTCAAATATCAAAATGAAAAATGACAAATCAAAGGATTTATAAGCACGAAATTCGAATATCGAAATCCGAAACAAAGCAAGAAAATCCAAAATCCGAATGACCAAAACAATTTCAAATTTTATTTTTATTTTGAATTTAGAATTTTGGTCATTAGAATTTGTTTCGAATTTCGTGCTTCGAATTTCGTATTTATTTAGAATTCAGAATCTTGGATTTATGATTTCACGGTCAATACAATTTAACGGCTATTGCTCTTGACAAAAATAGCGTATCGTGTATCATATACACTAATAGCAATAAATGAAGTGTAAAAGGAGAGAATATGAGACAAACAATAAAAAAGACGGAGAAAGAACAGAGCGAAACATTCGGTTTTATACGAGTGGCGGCTGTTGCGCCGCCTTTGAAAGTCGGCGATGTTCATTATAATGTAAGCCAAATTATCGCTTTCGCGAAAAAAGCGATTGAAGAGAAGGGCGCACAGTGCGTCGTGTTTCCAGAATTAAGCATTACTGGATATACGGTCGCGGATCTTTTTGATCAGCGATTGCTGATTGAACAAGCGCTTAAGGGACTTTTGGAAATTCAAGAGGCGTCAAAAAAAATGAACGGCATTTTGCTTATTGGCGCGCCGATTGAAAGTGAAGGAAAACGATTTAATTGCGCCGCAGTTATCGCGAACGGCGTTCTCTATGGCCTTATTCCGAAGACCTCTATTCCGGGATATAAAGAATTTTATGAGGAGCGATGGTTCGCGTCAGCTCGCGATTTGAGAGCGAAAGAAGTCGAAATTGACGGACAGAAAATTCCGATCGGAACCGATATACTGTTTCCCTTGAGCGGAACAAAGAATGCGGTTCTTGGCGTGGAAATTTGCGAAGATGTATGGACGCCAATTCCGCCGAGTTCAATACAAGCAGTTCATGGCGCAACTCTTATCGCGAATTTGTCAGCATCAAATGATTTAGTCGGCAAAGCGGACTATCGAAGAAATTTGATCACGCAACAATCAGGTCGCGGGATTTGCGGTTATATTTACGCGTCGTGCGGCGTGCATGAATCAACGACGGATGTGGTTTTCGGCGGACATTTGATGATCGCGGAAAACGGCGGTCTTCTTGCTGAATCTGAACGATTCAAACGAGAAGGGGAGATGATTATTTCAGAAATTGATATAGATCATCTCGCGTTAGACAGAATGCGCACGACCAGTTTTGGAGAATCAATCCATGAGATACCAAAAAAAGAATTTCGATCAATTGAGATTCCTTTTGAAAAAAAAGTATTTCCGACGCTCGAACGGCGAATAGATCCATTTCCTTTTGTCCCTTCAAATGTTTCTGAACGAAGCAAACGATGCAAAGAAATTGTTTCAATCCAGAGCGCGGGTTTTGCGAAACGAATCGAAAAAACAGGCATACAAAAAGTGCTTATCGGTCTTTCCGGTGGACTTGATTCAACATTGGCTTTTCTTGTCGCGGTTAAAACAATGCGATTGCTCGGGTTGCCATTAAAAAATATCAATGCGATTACGATGCCCGGTTTCGGCACGACTGCTCGCACAGAAGGCAACGCGGGAAAATTGGCGAAAGTGTTCGGCGTTACGTTTGATACGATTTCTATTACGGATCAATGTACTCAACATTTGAAAGATATACGGTATCAGGGTGATTGGAAAAAAGATGTGACGTTTCAAAACGCTCAAGCGAGAATTCGCACGCTGGTCTTAATGGATAAAGCAAACGAGATTGGTGGAATGGTGATGGGCACCGGAGATCTTTCTGAAATCGCGCTTGGATGGTGCACTTTTACCGGCGATCATATTGCGCATTATAATGTCAACGCAAGCGTTCCAAAAACATTGGTTCGTTATTTGGTTGAATGGATAAGCGAGCAAGATGAATTTGTCGATGCGAAAGAGACATTACAAGATATTTTGAATACTCCGATTTCTCCGGAATTGGTAAATGACAGTGGAAAGAAAAAAAGCGACAGCAGTCAGAAGACGGAAGATTTAATCGGTCCGTACGGTTTGCATGATTTCTCTCTATATTATTTCGCTCGATGGGGAGATACGCCGTCAAAAATAGTGTATCTCGCGAAACAAGCATTTTCAGGAAAACGAACAGAATCAGAAATTAAAAAATGGCTCACGGTGTTTATTAAAAGATTTTTCGGTAATCAGTGGAAACGTTCTGTTGCGACCGATGGTCCGAAAGTCGGATCGGTTTCCTTATCGCCTCGCGGCGACTGGCGTATGCCCTCCGATGGGGAAGCGAGATTATGGCTTGAAGATTTAGAAAACGACTAATAAAATGATCCCGAGTCTTGTTTAGAAAACGAGGCTCGGGATAGATTAATTCATTAACGAGTTAACGAGTTAAAATTTAACGATCAATTCGTTAATCCGTTAATTTTTTAATTGATACATGAACGAAAAATTATATATTCCGCCTGCAGTCACGGTTGACGTGGTGATTTTCACTATTCGCGACAACGGATTAAAGGTGTTGCTGATTAAACGCGCTAATAAACCGTTTAAGGGAGTACTGGCTTTGCCCGGCGGATTTTTATCGCGCAATGAAACGGCGCGTAGCGCCGCGTTGCGCGTGTTAAAAGAAAAAGCGGGTATACAAAATGTATATCTTGAACAGCTTTATACGTTTGACGATCCGAAGCGCGATCCGCGCGGCCATGTGGTGACGGTCGCGTATTTTGCGCTTGTTCCATCGGACGCCATGAAGATACAAGAAAGAATATCAACGCAAAATCCCGAATTATATTCGATAAAAAAATTACCGAAACTCGCGTTCGACCATCGGAAAATTGTTCAGTACGCATTAAAACGAACGCGCGCGAAATGCGAATATACGAATGCGACGTACTCGCTCTTGCCGCGGTTTTTTACTTTGTCGCAACTGCAAAAAACATATGAGATTATTTTCAGCCATTCGTTTGATAAACGAAATTTTCGAAAGAAATTTTTAGCGCTCGGATTAATTCAACCGACGCGAAAGAGCGAACGCGGAAATCGCCAGCGCCCCGCGCGCTTGTATGAATTTATCTCGCGAAAGCCAGAAGAACTTAAAAAATTTTTTTAACAGAGGAGTTTTTTGATGGAAAAGTTTTTTGATGGAAAAGTTTTTTGATGGAAAAGTTTTT
>CAZVCF010000011.1:0-5173 GCA_964626355.1 uncultured Gammaproteobacteria bacterium | reverse complement strand
AGTTTTTTGATGGAAAAGTTTTTTGATGGAAAAGTTTTTTGATGGAAAAGTTTTTAACGAATGTATATCAAATTTTTGATTTTTTTATATCCACTGATTCTTGCCATGGCAAGAATCAGTGGATATTGCATTAATCAAATTATAATCCAAAATATTTCTTTGCTTCCCTGTCATCTCCGATAGTGTCGGCAACGATCAATCTTATTTCTCGCGCAGATAGGCCAAAAAAATCGCACAACAATTCTATCTCCGGTTGACAGTCGAAAGGATAGATCCAAATACTTTTTTGAAGTTGATAGAAACCCATCTGTTTTATCTTTCCGCGCAATGCCTCTCGCACGATTCTTATCTTATGAGGAATATCAAAAATTAATAATCGCCATTTTTTATCCCATCTTTTTTGACGAGTAACCTTCAAATGATTGATTTGGTAGATGCCCGCTTTTTTCCGTCCTTCTTCCGTTAACGAAATATATATTTGATGATTTTTCTTTTCAATACTCACTAACCCGTTTTTACGTAACCGATAGAAAGCACTCGAAATTTTTTTTGGAGAATATCGTTTAAACTTCGTATATGCTCGCCAAAGGTTACGAACAAAATAAGGCGAGTTGCCAGCGATTATCAACGTGCCAGAAATGACAAAAACGGAAAGTATATCTTTCATAATTTCTATTCTCGGTTGTTTGAAATAGTATTTATATTTTTGTATTCCCATATACCGTTATTTTAATTATAAATTGTAAAATAATTATATCTCTTAATTTTTGCCATGGCAAGAATTAAGAGATATGGATTTTTGGTCATAGAGATATATTTTGAGGCCATCAGAATAACATAGGACAATTTTGCTGTGGCGCGCCATAGTTCTATTGACAGATAATATATAGTGTATATAATACACTATATAGCGAGTGATGCTCAAATGGCACGAATACGAAGATAAGACTTAAAGTTGACAAATTTTAATGATAAGATATACTTTTTACGTTCTTTAAAATTTGATATTTAATTCACCTTATATAAGGAGTTATCTATGGAAAATATAGTATTTCTGCCAGATTTAGCGGAATTTAAAGACGCGCTCTATCCGAAAGAAAATGGTAATCTTAAAAATATATTCGAGATAGCAGGGGGTTCGGTGCAAGGACGGGATCATCGCGTAAGCAACAAAAATAATCAAGACGCCTATGATTGGTTCTGCGATGAAAAAATGTTAATCGCGGTTGTGTGCGACGGATGCGGAAGCAAAAAATACAGCGAAGTCGGCGCGCATATCGGAAGCCGCGTGGTAATCAATTCATTGCGGCGGGGCATTACGGATTACAAAGAAGGATTCAAATATATGTTCTCGGAGCCATTATTATGGGGTCAAACACGCAATGATATTTTTGGCGCGCTTTATCCGATTGCGACAAAGATGTCGTCCGAACAAGATCATCCGCGACTCCTCTACAAAGACATAAAAACGATCATTGCCGATTATTTTTTGTTTTCTATTGTAGGAGCATTCATTACGCCGTATGGCGGCGCGACATTTTCAATCGGAGATGGCGTTGTGGCGATGAATGATGAAAAAATAATTCTTGGTCCTTTCCCTAACAATGAGCCACCCTATATAGTAGATGGATTGATCAGTACGAATATGACGCGTGATTTCAAAGTCAATTTAATTGAACCATTAGAGAATATACAATCTATTTTGATTGCGACTGACGGAATGACGCACTTCATTGACGCGGAAAATAAACGGATGCCCGGAAAGCAGGAATTAGTCGGTCCGTTAAGTCAATTTTGGACAGAAGATAAGTATTTCAAGAATAGCGATATGGCGCGCCGTAAATTAGCAATGACCAACTATGATTATAGCGCCATTGATTGGGAACAGCAGAAAGTTTATTGTGAAAATGGATTATTAAAAGATGATACAACTCTTATCGTTATACGGCGCAAGAAAGGATAAAGATATGGATGTATTTATTCAAGGTAAACGAACGCGGACTGGTTCGTTAGACACGAAAGGGCGCGGCGGCGAAGCGGAAGTTTTTGATCTGGGCAATGGAAAAGTGTTGAAACTTTTCAAACCGCCTCATCATCCGGATTATACAGGCGATGCGATAGCTCAAGAAGGGGCGCGTATCCGCCTTGCGGAACATCAGGAAAAATTAAAAGCGTTTCCGCGCGCGATGCCGTCGCATGTCGTTGTTCCGGAAGATCTCGCGTTGGATGCAGGAGGCAGAATTGTCGGATACATAATGAAATTTATTGATAACGCGCATCTACTTGTTCAATACACTGATAAAAGTTTTCGCCAGCTCGGCGTTCCGCAAACGACTGTTGTTGATATTTTTCGCGATATATACGCGACCGTTGAACAGGTGCATTCTGCCCGGGTGGTTATTGGAGATTTCACCGATGTTAATGTGCTGATAAAAAATAATGAAGCATACTTTATTGATGCGGATAGTTTTCAATTTAACCGTTTTTTCTGTAAAACATTTACCACGAAATTTGTTGATCCGCTTTTATGCGATCCGCAGTCAAAAAGTTTGATGCTTATAAAACCGCATACGATCTATTCTGATTGGTACGCGTTTTCCGTGATGTTGATGTGGTGCTTGCTGTATGTTGATCCGTACGGCGGCGTGTATCGTCCAAAAAATCGGGCGAATACGATGAATCATGACGCGCGGCCATTGCATCGCATTACTGTTTTTCATCCGGAAGTGATTTATCCGAAACCGGCGATATCGTATACACTGTTGCCAGACGACTTATTGCAGTATTTTCATTTGGTTTTTGAAAAGGATGCGCGAAAAGAATTTCCGAAAACACTCCTTGAAACACTCCGCTGGACAAAGTGCTCACAATGCAACACTGAGCATGCCCGTTCGGTGTGTCCGCAATGCGCGACAGCAGCGCCGGCGGCGATTAAAGAAGTAATAACGATTCGCGGAACGGTTAAAGCCAATCGTATTTTTAGAACAACCGGAACGATTCTTTTTGCGGCGGTACAGAATGGAAAACTGAAATGGCTTTATCACGAGAATGGACAGTTTAAGAGAGAAGACGAATCAATGGCAACATCCGGAACGCTCGACCGCGATATGCGATTTCGTATTCAAGACGAATCAACGCTTATTGCAAAAGGCGATCAGCTTATTGTTTTTAAGAATCAGCAAAAACCAGTCGTCGTCCCTGTTGATCGTTATGGTTTATTGCCGATTTTTGACGCGAACGGAGATAATTATTTTTGGACTGAAAACGGACAATTGATGAAAAACGGGGAGTGGACATCGGAACTCATCGGCTCTGTTTTAAGAAATCAAACATTGTTTTGGGTCGGGCCTGCATTCGGATTTGGATTTTATCGCGCGGGAGATTTCAGCGTAGCGTTCGTGTTTGACGCGGCGCATAAAGGGATTAACGACACGGTTCAATTCCCGGTGATCAAAGGACAACTACTTGATTCAACCTGCGTGTTTACGAAAGACAGATGTTGGTTTTTTATGGCGTTGAGAGAAGGAGGAAAAACGATTCATCGGTGCATGGTCGTTACTGCTCAAGGAAAAATAGAAGCAACTGCGGAAACGGAGCAAGGCGACGGTTCATGGCTTGGAGAACCGATACGCGGCAAGTGCGCAATGGGAAATTTCCTTTTTGTTCCAACGGATAACGGCATTACGCGAGTTGATTGCGCCAATGGCGCGGTCAGCGTAGCGCGCGAATTTCCCGATAGCGAACCATTCATTGATTCGCGCACGCAACTCTTTGCCGATAATAAAGGAATTTATGCAATCTCTCGAAATGAAATCACCGTACTTACGATGAAATAAATATTGGGAAGTCCGACTTCCTTAGTGTATACTTGACACTATTTAAGCAGTGTAGTACCCTATAAATGGTTCGTTACAAGCGAACAATTAAAAAATAATGGTATGGCAACATTCACGAAGGTGAAATGCGCCATACCGCAAACATGGAGAAAAATAGAATGAGTCTTACGCATGAATTGCCGGTGCCACAATTTTATAATCCGGATAACGCGTCGAGATGGGACTATAATCCTGATTTAGATGTATTAGCGCTCGCGGCGTTTGAATGGGCTGAAAAATATAGGATTAAACCTTCGTCAACCGATACATTTAATTTGCACGTTTTGGGAATTGATTTCCAAAAAGATTTTTGTTTTCCGGATGGCACCTTATATGTTGCCGGACTAAGTGGTACGGGCGCGATAGATGACAGTAAACGTTTTTCAGAATTTATCTATAGAAATCTTTCAGTCATCACGAACATCACAACTACGATGGATACGCATTTCGCGCTTCAGATTTTCTTCCCGTATTTCTGGCTTGGTGATGATAATAAACCGTTGCGTCCTCATACCTTGATTGTTTTTGACACGGTTAACGGAAAGAAAAAATTAGTCAATAAAGGTCTTGATGGGACTATCTTGAATAGAAATGTCAGACCAAATCCCGCGTTAGCAAGTTGGATGTCCGGCGGAAATTATATGTGGCTCACTAAGCAAGTTGAGTATTATGTTGATGAACTTGAAAAAGCCGGAAAATATCAATTATATCTCTGGCCTCCTCATTGCATTTTCGGCGGAGCAGGACACGCATTAGTTGGTGTTATCCATGAAGCAAGAATGTTCCAAAGTTACGCGCGAATGATGCAGAATCATCCGAAGATCAAAGGAACTAATCCTTTAACCGAGCATTATGGAGCGCTGGAAGCAGAAGTATTGGGACGTTGGGATGGAAAACCGCTTGATCAAATCGATACGGAGTTTCTTAATATTTTATTTGAGGCTGATGCGTTAGCGGTTGCGGGACAATCCGATAGCCATTGCACGAAGTCAACAATCTATCAACTGCTTGATAAAATTGTGGCGAAAGATCCGAAGCTCGCAAAGAAAGTTTATATTATGGTTGATTGTATGAGTTCGGTTGTTGTGCGCGATCCAAACGGAAATGTTGTGGCGGATTTTACGCCGCAAGCAGAAGAAGCTCATAAGAAATTTGCGGCCGCAGGAATGCATCTAGTGAAGTCAACTGATCCGATAGAAACATGGCCGGACTTTCAAAGATAGCGTAAAGAAATAATAGACGAATACCTTGAATTACGAAATGTCATCGCGAGCGAGCCTCGAGGCGAGCGTGGCGAT
>CAZVCF010000010.1:0-26007 GCA_964626355.1 uncultured Gammaproteobacteria bacterium | reverse complement strand
GTTTCGGAATATTTTACGAATTTCCAATACGCCGAGTACGATCCGAATTGTATCATTTTCATCGGAAATCTGCGAAGTTATCAGAATCAAGATACCGTTTCGTACTTTATCAATGAGATATATTCTCTCGTGCGTGAAAAAAATCCTGATGCGAAATTTCGGATCATCGGCTCAAATCAGACTAATTTCCTCACGCGTATGAACGGCGTTGATGGCATTGAACTGACTGGCGCGGTAGATGATGTACGGGAACACGCGAAAGACGCCTGCGTCTCGATATCATCCGTGCGTATCGGCGCCGGCATTCAAAATAAAATTTTAGAATCAATGGCAATGGGGATACCTGTAGTAACGACACACGTCGGCAAAGAAGGCGTTTCTGAAGCGACCGATGGCATACATTTTCTTACCGCAGACACATCGCGCGAGTTTGCAAATCACGTACTTAATTTGATGACCAACCGCGCCCTCCGCCAAAAAATCAGCGCCGCAGGCAAACAACTCATCGAACAGCACTATCGCTGGCCCCAACAATTGCAACAATACGACAATTTATTCATATAAAATAAAATGGTATCGCTTAGTAGAAGAAGGCGTATCTTCTAAAATATTTATAAATATTATCGCTGTTGTCAGAAAATGAATCGAAAAAAACTTGCCATCTTTATCTCTCATCCCGTGCAATATCAAGCGCCGCTTTATCAACAACTTGCGGAAGAAAATGATATTGATCTTACGGTATATTTTTATTCACGACATGGAATTGAAGAATCATATGATCAAGAATTTAATAAAAAATTCAAATGGGATATCCCGCTCCTTGAAGGATATCATTATGAATTTTTAACAAACCAGTCTCCTGCTCCCGGATTTCATTTTTTCGGTTTTATAAACCTCAATATTTTTAAAAAGATATATAAAAATAAATTCGATGCGGTAATGGTAAATACATGGTCGTACGCAAGTGATTGGTTTGTTCTTTTCGCTACACTTTTCACAAAAACGCCAATCTTTTTAAGAACCGAAAATCCTCTTAATCAAGAACTCTTCAAATCAAAATGGAAAATTATTCTCAAAAAAATCATTTTCGGTAAACTATTATTCCCTCGCATTTCTGCTTTTCTCTATATCGGCGAAGAAAACAGAAAATTCTACTTATATTATGGGGTCCCTGAATCAAAACTTTTTTTTGCTCCATACGCCGTTGATAACGATCGGTTGATCTCGAAATCTCAAAAACTCGAATCACAAAAAAATCAACTTCAAAAAAAATTAGGCATTGCGCCAGGGAAAGTTGTCATTCTTTTTGTTGGAAAATTCATTGAAAAAAAACGACCGCTTGATTTATTAGCGGCATACCATCTGATGAGTTGCGATAACAAAGCACTTGTGTTAGTTGGGGAAGGGAGATTGCGAAACGAGATTGAAAATTTTATCGCAATGAATAACCTGGAAAACGTATATCTTATCGGCTTCAAAAATCAGACTGAACTTTCGCATTATTATGCGCTCGCCGATATTCTCGTTTTATCTTCAGGGATGAACGAAACATGGGGGTTAGTCGTTAATGAAGCGATGTGTTTTGGTTTGCCTATTATTGCCTCCAATATGGTTGGATGTGGCACGAATTTAGTAAAACATAATGAAAACGGTTATATCTTCCCTCTTGGCAATATAAAAATGTTCAGTGAATATCTTGATGATTTGACAAAAAATTCTGAAAAAAGAAAAAAATTCGGTAAAAAATCATTCGAAATAATACAAAAATATTCCTATTCAAAAACTGTAGCAACGATTAAAAATATATTGTTTATCGTATGATTAATTTTTCCGCGATCTCTAAAAAAAATTTTATAGGAAAAAATTTAAGAAAATTATTGAATATAATTCCTAATAACACTATTTTGCCTATCCTTCAAGGAAAATTGCGAGGCAAAAAATGGATAAAAGGAAGCGGGGTAAATAGTTATTGGTTAGGAAATTATGAAACTGAAAAACAAAAATTATTTTGCAAAAAAGTTAAAACAAATGACATCGTTTTCGATATTGGCGCTCACGTTGGTTTTTATTCACTTCTCTCCGCAGAATTAGTTGGAAAAAATGGAAAAGTATACGCATTCGAACCATTACCTCGCAATATCACCTATCTTAAAAAACACATTGAATTAAATAAGCAATCAAATATTATCGTTATCGAAAGCGCTGTTTCTAATAAAGATGGAATGACGATGTTGTGCGAAGAAATAGAAACTCCGGAATGTTCCATTGTCGGAAACGACCAACAAACGAAAAATACAATACAAGTCACCAGCGCAACGCTCGACACTCTCATACAAAAAAATGTAATACCTGTCCCGAATATAATAAAAATTGACGTCGAAGGAGCGGAATTGATGGTTCTTGAAGGCGCTCGATCTTTATTAAATAAATTTCATCCAATGATAGTACTCGCTACCCATAACCAATCAATACACAACGAATGTATCAATTTTTTACAATCGTATGGCTATAGAATTGACCCAATTACAGGAGATGGCATACTGTTTACAGACGAAATTTTTGCGTATTATAAATAAAGGTTATTATGCAACAGGTCTAATGATAAAAATTCCCCCGGATAAAGCATCAACCTTAAAAATCATGTTACATACAATGGAACAATACACAAAACAACTTGGAGCAGTAGCGCAACAGTGGGACGATGCTTTTAAAAAAAGGGGTGGTTATGAACACCATACAGCCGAATATCGTATCTATAAAAAATTGAAAAATTTTTCCCGTATTTGGCGGCGCATTTTCCGCGCTATCGGACTTGATCCTTATAATCGAAATGATTTAAATGTATTCGAATTAGGATGTGGCGGCGGACAGCAGCTCATACAATTTGCGGTTAACCAATGGCGTTGCACTGGCATTGACTGCTCAAAAGATGTTCTACAAAGAGCGAAAAATTATTTTGACGAGACACGATCATTCGTATCCTTTCCGCCCGTATCACTGATATGCGACGATTTTTTAAATTATCAACCGTCTTCTGAAAAATTCGATATTGTATTCCATGTAGGAGTGCTTGAACATTTCCTCGATGCTCATGAGCGAATAATTGTTCTCCAAAAGATGTTCAATCTGACAAAGCCTGGCGGATATGTCATTTCGATTGTGCCAAGCGGTATGCATCCATTACGTACGCAAGTAAAAAAAAATGGATGGTGCGGATATCTTATCCCAGAAATCGATTATACTGCCCAACTGATGCGTGACGAGCTACAGACATGTAGTGGAGTTAATATACAAATCATTCCACATAATATATTTGGTTATATCTTAGTTGACGGGCTTCCGTTTCTAACCATCAAAAAAATAATTTACTATTTTTTCCAACTAATACCACCGATATACCTGCCTTATCATTTTCGATTGAAACACGCGCATGCGCTAATAGGTATAGCGCAAAAGTCTTTATCATCTCAATAATTGACAACCTTTACATTTTTAATTATTGAATTATTCTCAAAATATATGCTTTCAAAGACAATCCCAACAATTATTCTCTGTGGCGGACAAGGCACTCGTTTGCGAGAAGAGACTGAGTTCAAACCAAAACCAATGGTTGAAATCGGCGATAAACCAATTTTATGGCATATTATGAAACTATATGCCCATTTTGGTTACAACAACTTTATTTTAGCTCTCGGCTATAAAGGAGAATATATCAAAAACTATTTTCTCAATATAAAAAATTATATTTCTGATTTTTCTCTCAATCCTTGCAATGGTGAGATATGTTATTTGGATGACTCTTACTACGATGATTTTAATATTACATTTGCGCATACTGGACTCGATACTCCCCACGGAGAACGTGTTTTAATGGCACAGCCCTATATCAAAGATGATATTTTTATGGTTACTTACGGAGATGGCGTTGCTAATATTAATATCGATGAATTAGTAAAATTTCATATCGAAAAAAAAGTTATCGCAACTATCACCGGAGTCCACCCAATTTCGCGCTGGGGTTTAGTCAACATCGATATGAATGATCGCGTGACAGAATTTAGTCAAAAACCAGCTCTCTTCGACTATACGAACGGAGGTTTCATGGTATTTAATAAAAAATTACTTGATTATCTTAAACCAGGATATATGATTGAAGATGTATTTCCACAACTTATTGCCGAAAAACAACTTGCGCTGTATCGTCATGAGGGTTTTTGGTTCGGAATGGATACCTATAAAGACATGCTTACGCTTAACGACCTATGGAAGAAGGGTGCTCCGTGGAAAATATGGAAATAATTTAATGATAACATATGGAATGGCGTCATACTAAAATTCTAGTGACTGGAACAACTGGCTTCGTTGGGTCGCATTTAACTGATGCGCTCCATCAACTTAATCCCCAACTCATCGTGGGTATTGACTTGGTTAATCCACATCGCTCCTATTTTAGTTCTCAGCAATTAGCGTCAAAAATATTTTTCATCCAAGAAGATGTGCGGAATTTTGATGCGATGGTAGAGATAATTATCAAATATGATATTGACACTATTTTCCACCTTGCCGCGCAACCAATCGTTGATACCGCGTACAAACTGCCGCTTGCCACTTTAACAACGAATATTATCGGCACCGCCAATATACTTGAAGCGGCACGTATCAAAGGAAACTGTCAAACAATTATTGTTGCTTCGTCTGATAAGGCATACGGACCAAGCAAGCGACTGCCCTATACAGAGAATCAACAGCTTAAAGGAACGCATCCGTATGATGTCTCTAAAACATCGACTGATCTCATAGCGCAAATGTATTATAAAACATACGGGCTTCCGGTTATTATCACGCGATTCGGCAACATCTTTGGCGCAGGCGATCCAAATCTTAACAGGATTATCCCCGGTATTTTTGAATCAATTATTAAGAAAAAAGAACTATTAATACGAAGCGATGGCACTATGATACGAGATTATGTATACGTCAAAGAGGTGGTGGATGGATATATAAAACTCGCTGAACATACTGGCGAGATAAAAGGCGAAGCGTTTAATTTCGGCAGTAAAAATATCTTCAGCGTACGACAAGTTATTAAAAAAATTGAAAAAATACTCGACGTCAAAGTTGATCATAAAATCCTCAATATCGCAAAAAATGAAATTGATCGCCAATATCTCGATTGGACAAAAGCAAAAAAAATTCTTCAGTGGCAACCGCAAACCAATTTTGCGACCGCGATCAAAGAATCATTCGAATGGTACAAAAATTTTTATTTTAAATAAGTTTCGCCCCCTGATTCCCTTTTCAGTGCAGATCTCTTTATCAAAAGTAATAATCCCCACAATTTATTTATGTGGGGATTATATATTTTACTTAATTTATCTCGTTCATTTTTGCTTTATCTTTCGGCAAAGAGATATCTAAAGGTTTAATGATCATATTTTGCAAAAATTCATCTCTCGGAAGAAGAGGAGAGAGGTCTTCAATAGGTCTGCCAAATTCAAGTTTCGGCGTTAATTTATGATGCGGATCAATCTGTATATCGCATATGGCCGGGCCATTATATTGCAAGACATCTTGTATCGTTCTCCGTATACGTGAAGAACTTTTGAGCGATATGGTCTTAATGCCATATGCTTTGCCGATTTTCACAAAATCAGGGCATGAATATCCTTTGCCGGTTGCTTCATATCGTGATTCTAAATAAAGTTCTTGAAATTGTTTGATAATACCGTAACCATGATTATTCAAAAGAAAAATTTTGACAGGAAGTTTATGGAACGCAAGTGTTTGCAATTCCTGGATATTAATCTGGAAACCTCCGTCGCCATCAATACAAATTATTTCTCTTTTTCCCAGTGCAATTGATGCGCCGATTGCCGCAGGAAATGCATATCCCATCGGCGAATTGCCATAAGCAGAAAATAGTTTTTGTCCTTGTTTTACTTCAAATGCCTGCATCGCCCATACTAAATTCCCTCCTTCGTCAGGTATGATAATCGCATTCTCATCGAGCTCTTCGGACAATATCTTAATAAATACATAAGGATTAATATAGTGTTTCTGCTTATAAAATTCTGGCGCCACAACTGGATACTTATTTTTCCAGTCGACGCAACGTTCAATCCACAGAGTAATGCTGTGCGATTTCTCAATTGGTGGCAATTGCGTTAAAAATGTTTCTAAAAAAACTTTTGCATCACTATTGATCGATATATGTGGCGTAAATCCACGACGTTTATCAAGTTCAGTCTTGTCAATATCAACCATAATAACTTTTGACTCTCGCGCGAATGTTTCTGGCTTTCCTCCTGTCTGTCGGGTATCAAGCCGTGAGCCAACGCTCAAAAACACATCTGAATTCTGCACTGCAAAATTAGCAGCGCGTTCTCCGTAAACACCATGCGCACCAAGATATAAAGGATTATCCCGATCAAATAAATCATAACCGCTCCAAGAAGTGATAACAGGAAATCCCGTTCGCTGAACAAGTTCTTGTATTTCTTTTTCTGCGTGTGCAATTTTTATACCGCCGCCAGCGAGGATAACAGGTCTTTTCGCGACTTGGAGGAGTTGAATAGTTTCCTTAATCTTTCCTACGAGTGTTATTTCTTCATCTTGGTATATCTCTTCTTGAGGAGGAGTAAAACAAGGCAACGTATGCGGATCGATTTCCGTTCTTTGAAAATTCATCGGCAAATCAATCAAAACCGGTCCTGGTCTTCCTGAACGCGCAATGGAATATGCTTTCTCAAGTTCATACCGTATGTTTTCCGGTTTATCAAGTTGTATCGCATACTTAGTAATTGGTTTTACGATATCTACGATATCAGTTTCTTGAAAACCAACCTGTCGTACTCCTGAAGAACCTTTCTGCTCATAGGTATTCACCTGCCCAGTTATACACAACATCGGAATTGAATCAAACCATGCGCAACAAATACCAGTAATTAAATTCGTAGCTCCTGGGCCAGAAGTCGCCATTGCAACTCCAAATCCGGGTCCAACGCGAGAATAAGCTTCCGCCATCATTGCTCCTGCTTGCTCATGCTGAACGCATATATACTCTATATCAGTCCTTCCCGCAAAACCATCGACCACAAAAGCAATTGCTCCGCCAGTCATTAAAAATACATGTTTCACGCCAACGGAAACAAGAAAATCCAATATATAATCGCGTACCAATATCTTTTTTTCTGACATATTTTTATTCTTTCTCTATAAATTATTTTATAATGAACTATTTATAAATATAACACATATACAACATATGTCAACTCTATATATATTTATTCTTCTTTTAAAATAAATTCCCTACTGCAAAACAATAGGGAATGATTCTATTTAAAATTATGCGAGGACCAAGCACACCGACTCTTAATTTTTTCATTTTCCTCCTGTGATGGCGTTAATACTTCTTATGACATCTCCTAATATCCCCGCAGCAGCAACTTCAGTTCCTGCGCCAGGTCCTTTAATGACTAAAGGATTCTTATTATAACGCTTCGTCTGTATCACTACAATATTATCAGGTCCCTTGAGATTGCCGATATCACTTTCTAATAATACCTCTTTTAATTGTATACAAATTGTCTTTTCTTTTATTTCGAGAATATACCGCAATGTTTTATTTGTATGCATTGTTTTCTCTGTCATAATGCGATAACTTTCATCGAGCTCGGGCAATCGATATAAAAACTCATCGACCGAGAAGGACCGGAACTTCTTTGGATAAAGTGGCTGCGCATCTATATCGTCTAAAGATATGCGATAACCAATAAGACGAGCTATAATTAATGCCTTTCGTGCGACATCAATACCAGACAAATCATCGCGCGGGTCAGGCTCAGTGAAACCAGATTCTTTCGCTTTAAGCACTGCAGAAGAGAATGGAATACCTTCTTGCAATAAACTGCAAATGAATCCCAATGTACCAGAAAAACATGCTTGTATCTGTATTATTTCATCTCCTGTATCGATTAATTTTTGTATCGTCGATATAATCGGCAATCCTGATCCAACAGTTGTCTCACAATATAATTGATGCTTGAATTGTTGTAATGTCTTGAATCGTTGATACGTTGAAGTAAGTGGTTTCTTATTTGCCATCACAACAAAACAATCCCGCTGAAGTCCATATAAAAGTATATCGCTCATCTTGTCCGATGCAGTAGAATCTATAAGTATTGCTGGTTTCTCGCAAGAGCGAATCAGATCTTTGATACTATTTTGTTCATATTGTTTCCAGGGCGCATGGCGCGATAGTTCTTGATCGATAATCTTTTGAATAAGTAGACGAGGTAGCCCGGCGCCAGCAAATAAGTATGAATCTGATTTGAAAATACCGATCATCTTTAATTGAATAGCATACGCGCGCTCGATCGTTTTTTTATTTTCAAGCATTTGACGCAAGAACGCTCTTCCAACCATTCCGGGTCCAAAATGCAATAAATGAATTTTTGTATTTTTTTTCATGAAATAACACTTCCTCGCGCGATTGGGTTAAGAAAACTTTTCACATAAATAGGAATGTGTTTTTTTCGTACCGGCGCGATCGCTTTATGATAAATAATTTTTGCTCCTTTTTGAGCTAAGGTAAACGCCTGACTATACGACAATTTACGCAGAAGACGAGCATTTACATTTTTATGCGGATCAGCAGTATAGAATCCTTCAACGTCTTTCCAGAGGTATATACCCTTCGCGTCAAGAAGATATGCTAGGTAAGCAGCAGTTAAATCAGACCCGCCTCTCCCAAGCGTGACCGTACATCCATCATGAGCAAAACCAATAAAACCCGTAACAACTGGTATAATATTTTCTTTTATTAAGGGGGATATGATGCCATTGATGTGGTGCTGATCAATAGTATACAATGGCGTGGCATCACCAAATTTTCCATCTGTCGCGATGACAGAAGACGCGTCGATAGGATACGCAATCATTCCATTCACTTCTAAGGCATACGCAACAATCGGACAACTAAAACGTTCTCCAAACGAAACAATATAATCAATCCGTGCTAAGGTAATTTTTTTCTTTTTGTGTATGACATTTGCGATAAAATGTTCTAGATGAAAAAATAAATTATTAAGATCGGCTTCTATTTTTTTTATCGCAGATGAAGTCGAATCAATTTGAACAAGTGTATTGAAATGATTTTTTCTAATCGTATCGATAAGTACTAAAACCTGTTTTGTTTTGTTTTGTTTCAATAAATCAACGATTTGATAAAGCATATCGGTTATTCCTTTCATTGCCGAAACAACTAACACTATTTTATTATAACGGTGATATTTTTTTACAATATGACATGTCTGTGATATGCCTTCTGCAGTTGAGAGAGAAGCCCCTCCGAATTTCATGATAATCGTATGCATAGATTCTCCTTTATATATTTGAAAAGATATATTTTATAATGAACAATTCTAGCTATAATTTGCCAAAAAATACAATTTTTGTCAATATTGTAATAAAGAGACTATTGAAAATATGTTCATTATAATTACTTATGAAAAATAAAAAAAATATTTTAATTACTGGCGCAAACGGCTTTATCGGCAGAAACCTTTTTGAATTACTTAAACCGCAACCGTATTTCAATTTATACAGACCTTCTCACGGCGAGCTTGATCTTCTTGATGAAGAAGCGGTTCGTCAATATATTGGAGAACACTATATCGATATCATTGTTCATTGTGCTATCGTTGGCGGTCCAAAAGATGCGATCGCCCTAAAAGATATCGTCTATACAAACACGAGGATGTTTTTTAATCTTACACGCAATCTTGACCCCGCTCAACTTCTTATTTCTTTAGGAAGCGGTGCAGAATATGATATACGATTTTATCAACCAGTGATGAGCGAAACATATTTTGATACGCATGTGCCGATTGACGATTATGGATTTTCAAAATATATTTGTTCTCAATACGCGCTCGAAAGCAAAAAAAATATAATTATCCTAAGACTTTTTGGTGTATTCGGTAAATACGAAAGATATGATTTACGTTTTATATCTAATGCAATAGTACGAAAAATTCTCGGCTGGCCAATCCTTATTGTTAAAAATACCCGTTTCGATTATCTTTTCATTGATGATCTTGCACGGATAATTTCTTATCTCATAAGTACCGACACCATAAAAAGGGGTATTTTTAATGTCTGTACGAGTAAACCAATTGATCTTGTGTCTATAGCTCAAAAAATCAATAATATAAAATCCCAAGGAGTTGCTGTCCAAATTCATTGCGAAGAAACTGGGAAGGAATACAGCGGAGATAATACAACATTGTTATCGCTATTGAAAGATTTTCATTTTACCCCCCTTGATGAAGCAATAGAGGCATTATATACATGGTATGAAACGCACATAAATGATATTGATATTGTAAAGCTACGCCAGGCAGAGCAGTATCTTTACACTACCAGAACCGGAGAAAAAATATAAAATATATTCGTATTATTCTCGCAAAAAATATATATAAAAATGTCCCCTGCCTTTTGCAGGGGACATTTATTTTTTGATTAATATTTTTTTAAAAATGTTTCTACTGTTTTTTTGACGTATTCTATCATCTCATCATTGATGCCGGGATAGACGCCAATCCAGAAAGCCTGCGACATAATCATATCAGCACTCTTCATCTCACCAATAATGCGATAATTAATATTTTTGTACGCGGGATGCCTCAAAATATTACCGGAAAAAACATTTCTCGTGCCAATCTTGTTATGCTCCAAATATTCCGTTAATTGATTTCTTGTAAAAGGCGCGCCTTGCCTCACGATTATGGGAAAACCAAACCAACACGGATCTGCTTTATAAGGAATTTCTATAAGATTAAAATATTTTATAAATTGGCTAAAAAATTCATAGTATTTTTGATAATTCTTTTTTCGTTTTTCTACAAAAAGAGGTAATTTCTTTAATTGAGCAACCCCTATCGCAGCCTGAAAATCAGTCAGTTTTAAGTTGTATCCTATCTCCGAATAAATATATTTGTGATCGTAACCAAGCGGTAAATCTCCTAATTGCCAATCAAATCTTTTGCCACACGTATTATCTTTCCCCGGATCGCACCAACAATCTCTTCCCCAATCCCTAAAACGCTTCACCATTTTATTGATGAGAGGATTATTCGTGCTTATCGCTCCTCCTTCACCCATAGTAATATGATGCGCGGGATAAAAAGAAAAAGTAGCGATATCGCCAAAAGTACCGACGAGCTTATCATCATATAATGATCCAAGAGCATCGCAACAATCTTCGATAAACCATAAATTATATTTTTTAACCACGCGTAGTATCTCCTCAATGGCCGAAGGAATTCCTAACGTATGGGCAATCATAATCAGCTTTGTTTTCTCGGAGATTGCCTGTTCAAGATAATTAACATCAATGGCAAGTGTTCGAGGATCGCAATCAACAAAAACAGGAGTAAGCCCGTAAAGAATACCAGGATTAACAGTAGTTGGAAATGCTAGGGCGCAGGTGATATATTCATCGCCTTGTTTTAAGGCTCGCTCTTTAAACTTGCCTGCGGTAAGAGAAGCAACCGCGAGTAAATTTGCCGATGATCCAGAATTGGCCAATGCCGTACAGCGCAATCCGAGATAATTCGAAAATTCCTTCTCAAACTGTTTCGCGAAACGTCCTTCGGTCCATACGCCATCATATGCCGCCGCTATCGCATTGTTGATTTCTTGGTCATCAAACACCTTGCCGGACGAAGGTATATAACCCTCGCCAGGCACGAATTCTTTATGCATACTATTGATATTCCTCTACGATTAGAAATTGTAATGAACAATTATATATAATAGTGCAACTATTTTCAAAAAAATGTCAAATGTCTGTCCTGTATTGACACATCCATAAACACTTTTATACTGTTATTAGCTCTTAAAATCTTATTTACAAGACAAAAAATCAAAAGGAAGATGCGCTATGCAAAATAAAGATAGCAAAAATATTCTCATTACCGGCGGCGCTGGATTTATTGGAAGCAATGTATTGCAATATCTATTCAACAAATATCCGTCATATTATTTTATTGTATTAGATACGTTGACCTATGCGGGAGATATACGCAATATTTCTTCTCAAATAAAAGAAAGTAAAAATTTTCAATTTTGGTATGGGGACATACGTAATGCGAAGCTCGTTGATCATCTTGTTTCTCAAGTAGACATGGTACTACATTTTGCCGCCGAAACGCACGTAGCGCGATCTATCTATGACGATGCGCTTTTCTTTGAAACTGATGTACTGGGCACGCATTGTATAACGAACGCGATTCTCCGTCACCGTAAAAACATTGATCGTTTTATACATATTTCAACGAGCGAAGTATATGGAACCGCCTTATCTGCAACGATTGATGAAGAACATCCCCTCAATCCTCAAAGTCCGTATGCTGCAGCAAAAGTCGGGGCAGATCGTTTGGTATATTCCTATATGACCACCTATAAAATCCCGGCGACTATTATAAGACCATTTAATATCTTTGGACCGCATCAACATCTTGAAAAACTTATACCGCGCTTTATCACAAGCTGTATATTGAAAGAGTCACTTACCATTCATGGAAGCGGTGAAAGTAGAAGAGATTTTACCTATGTCAACGATCTTGCTTATGCAATTGACCTTGTCATGCATGCACCAAGAGAAAAAGTTGAAAGAGAAATCTTTAACGTCGGTATCGGAAAAGACTATTCAGTTAATGAGATTGCGCAAATGATTATCGCGTCAATGACTGCTGAATACAACATACAACATACGTTGTACACATTAAATATCGGCGACCGTCCAGGCCAAGTTTTTCGCCACACAGCGAACGCGAAAAAAATACAAAAAGTACTCGGATGGGAACCTCAAAAAACGTTTAAAGATGGCCTCAATGATACCATTCAATGGTATTGCGCCAACCAGGAATGGTGGAAAGATAAAATATGGATGAGATGTGTGCCAATTGAAACTGAAGATGGCAAAAAAGAATTGCATTAATAAAAATTATGAAAAGCGATGAAAAAATCATCGCTTTTTCTATATCCAAAAACTTGCTCTTTGAAGATAAAGATGTATACTCTTAAATAGTTCTCTTAAAAATAAAAAAGGAGGTACAGTATATGATACTTAAGAATAAAAAAGTGCTTCTGACGGGAGGCGCTGGATTTATTGGAGCAAATTTTGTATATAAACTTCTTGAACTCGGCAGTGATATTCATTTGATCGTAAAACCTCAAACAAATCTCTGGAGAGTCGCTCCTCTACGAGATCATGTTACACTACACATGGTCAATCTAATTAATGAAGCAGATATAAAAAAATTTATTGTCGCGTTACAGCCATCTATCATACTACATTTTGCTACGTATGGCGCGTATCAAAGAACTCAACAGAATATACAAGAAACCATTAATACGAATATCGTCGGGACGCTTAACTTACTTAACGCATGCCTTGAAATTCCTTTTGAATGTTTTATTAATACTGGCAGTAATTCCGAATATGGGTCAAAAAATGCGCCGATGCGAGAAAGCGATATTTTAGAACCAAATAATCTATACGGTGTTACTAAAGCTACAGCTACACTCTATTGTCAATTAATTGCAAAACAAAAAAATTTACCCATTGTCACTTTTAGGCCATTTGCTGTATATGGCTACTTCGAAGACAAACCAAGATTAATTCCAGCAATCATTAGAGGACATCTAACGAATAGCACATTTCATCTTAGTTCGCCTCATCATGTGCGAGATTTCATTTTCATCGAAGATTTGATCGACGCATATCTTAAAGCAATGGAAAAAATAGATATTGTCAAAAGTACCATTTTTAATGTCGGTTCTGGCATTCAATATTCGCTTGATGAGGTAGTACATCTGATTGAAAAAATTGTCGGATCCTTATTGAAACGAAGCGACTATACTATAGCTACAGCGCAACAAGAACCAACGGTATGGCGAGCTGATATCTCCCACATTAAGAATATGCTTCAATGGGAGCCTCGTTTTTCGCTCGAAGAAGGTCTTATAAAGACAATTGAATGGTTTAGAAAGAATGAAGCATTATATTTATAGCTTCGGTAATAAAATATAAAAAAGCTTCTTGAGAGGCTTTTTTATTTTATTACTTCCGCAGTTCAATTGACAAAGAATAGTATCCTTATTACATTGTTGTATATATGTTCACTAAAAATAATATAGGAGAAAAAATGAATGCTCACTAAACAACGTTATCAAGAACTTAAAAAAATATCATGCGATATTCGTCTCCTTGTACTAGAAACGATCATGAAAAAACGAGGACCTCACATCGGTAGTTGTTTTTCGATCATTGATATTCTAACTGTACTGTACTCTGAAATCCTTACTATAGATCCACAAAGACCATTCGATGATAATCGCGATAGATTTATATTAAGCAAAGGACATGCAGCGCTTGCCGTTTATGCAACACTCGCAACAAAAAATTTTTTTGATAAAACGCTACTGGAAACATACGGACAAAACGATAGTCTTCTTGCCGGTCATATTAGTAAAAATCTTCCAGGAATCGAAGTTTCAACCGGTTCACTCGGGCATGGACTTTCGATTGCCAACGGTATAGCATTCGCAGGCAAAAAAGACAGTAAACACTATCGCGTCTTTACGCTCTTAAGCGACGGTGAATGCGACGAAGGTTCAACATGGGAAGCGATACTTTTTGCCGGACATCATCATCTTGATAATCTTGTTGCGATCGTTGACTATAATAAATGGCAGTCATTTGGTAGAACGCGCGATGTTATGAATTTAGAACCGTTCATTGCAAAATGGCAATCATGCAATTGGTCAGCGCAAGAAATTGACGGGCATAACCTCGAAATAATCTATACGGCGTGTCAAAAAATTCCGCTTGAAATCAACAAACCAACGGTTTTTATTGCGCATACTATTAAGGGCAAAGGACTTGCAACAATGGAAGACACACTCGAATCACATTATCGTCCTCCAACGCAAGAAGAATATCAAATTATCAGAGAAGGGATACTGCATGAGAACGACATTCATTAAAACGCTTACAAAACTCGCAACGTATAATAAAAATATATATCTTCTTACGGGCGATTTAGGTTTTTCTGTATTTGAAAATTTTATCGCGCAATTCCCCGATCAATATATCAATTGCGGAGTCGCTGAACAAAATATGATAGGCACTGCCGCAGGCTTCGCGCTTTCAGGAAAAAAAGTCTTTGTCTATTCGATTGTGCCATTCGCCACAATGCGCTGTTTTGAGCAGATCAGAAACGACATATGCGCCCATAATCTTGATGTAAAAATTGTCGGTATCGGCGGAGGATTTAGCTACGGAGAACAAGGTAAAACGCACCATGGTATCGAAGATGTCGCGCTCATGCGTACTCTTCGTAACATGACCGTTCTGTGCCCTACTGATCCGCAAGAAACCGAAATGGCGCTGTATGCGCTTGCTGAAACTACAACGCCTGCCTATCTTCGTCTTGAAAAGAATAGTGAAAATATTTATACGACCCCGCCTACTTTTCGTATCGGCCAAGCGAACATTCTGCGCAACGGAACCGACGCGATGATTATAAGCTATGGCTCTCTCTTAAAAGAAGCGTTAATTGCCGCCGAAATACTTGAAAAAGAAGAAAAAATTTCGATAAAAATTCTTGCGATGCCAACACTTAAACCGATAGGCAAAGAACAGATTATTGAAAATGCGAAAACAATAAACGTGATACTGACACTTGAAGAACATCTTTTATATGGCGGTTTAGGAGAAGCCATTGGAGCGATCCTCATGGAATCTCCACTTATAACATCAAAAATTTTCCGCCGATTAGGGATCGATGATACCTTACCGCCTATTATTGGCAATCAACAATATCTTAGAACATACTACGGACTTTCAGCTCAATCGATAAAAGACCAGTTAAAAAATATAATAAAAGAAAAATAAACCTATTTCTTCTCCCTTGCTTTAAATGGCGAGGGAGAATTTATTTTTAGAGACAGCCGGCTTGACATTCCTGCATGGTGTCTTATCCTAATATATAGTTATTTAATTCTTTGAAAAAAAGAGTTCTTATTATTAAATGATGCTACAAATAGTAGATTATTTAGTCTTAAGCTCAATATATCATTCTCTACATGTTTATGGATATTGAAAATAAATATACAAAAAAAGAGTGGGATACTTATTATGAAAAAGAGCGCGCACTGCATATAAGACCAAAAAAATATGGCATTTTCTCTTCGTACGACATCTTCCTTTTCCAAACACTGCTTAAAAAATATCTTCCTTTCTATAATGGCTCCGAAAACAATAAACCAAAAATATGCGAAATTGGATGCGGCGATGGAAAACTAGTGAGAGAACTTGCTGACTTATTCAACTATGAAGCGTGGGGCGTTGAATATTCTGAAGCCGGAATTATCCAAACAAACAATAGAAATGTCAAAACGATCTTTGGCGATGCATTTGACCAACAGCTCATCTCTGCTTATCGACAATCTTTCGATATCGTGTATTCGTATGGTTTTGTCGAACATATTATTCCACCAGAAAAAGCAGTAGCAGTACACCTCGAACTTCTTAAACCGGGCGGATACTTTTTTATACAAATTCCGCGTCTCAAAAAATTCAATTATTGGAAAGTAAAAATTTTTAGGCCAGAATTAATTCCGCTTCATAATCTTGAAATTATGGAAGAAAAAAAATTGAGAATCGCCTGTACACGTACAGATGTTGAAGAGTTATTTTGCAAAAATTATGGCACTTTCAAATTGCGGGTCCCAATGGATAAAAAAAATTTCAGATATTATCTGCTCAAAGCAATCTGTTTGTCAGAATATATTTTAAATCCCTTAATAAAGCTCTCATTTAATACGAAAGGATTTGAAACTCGCTTGTTGAGTCCTTCAATACTATTTATTGGAAAAAAACGATAAAAAAATATACCGTTCCTTATTCGACAGGACGGTATTCTTTTTTATAACTATATGCTATGACTGAGAAAATACTTTTAAGTATTTGTATCCCGACACGTAATCAGCCATCTGAATTAAAAAATACATTAGAAAATATTTTAATGCAAAGCACTCCCCAAATAGAAATAATAATTGGCGATCAAAGTACGAATAAGGATACCGCGATAATGATGCACAATAACTTTCTCACAATTCCTCAAATTCATTATTTTCAAAATACAACAACTCAAGGAATTGATAATAATATTTTATTTGTGACCGACTACGCACACGGAGAATATCTATGGTGGTTTGGCGATGACATGATGGAAGAAGGAGCAATCGCGCATGTCATTGAGATAATAAAAAAATATCCTCGACTTGCTCTCTTGTGGGTTAACTTTTATGATTGGAATCGCGCTGGTCGCGCAGTCAATTATAAAAACGATATGCTCTTCGATGATAAAAATAGTTTCTTAGAAACGATCTTGGGTAATATAAGCTTTGCTTCATCGATCGTTTTCAAAAAATCTGCAATACTCAACATTGATAAAAATCATATGAAACAATTCATTGGATCAGGATTAATCAATCTTTATATTCCTTTGCATATCCTTTCAAAAAGTAATATGTTTTATTATATAGCTCATCCTTATATCCGAGCAAATGCAACACCTCCTGGGAAAGGGTCATATGATGGTTTTCAAGTATTCGCAATCAATTTTTTTAGAGTATGCCAGGCATTTAAATCAAAATTCAAAAGACGATCATTAAGAAAAATACATAAAAGAAATCTTCATCATATATGGAGAGCTATAATAGTTTTTCGAGCTAAAGGTTATCCCTATAGCGCCTTGCCTCATAGAAAACAAGTATTTTTACTTTTCAAATTTTACTGGACATTCTTAGAATTCTGGCTCGCGCTTCCATTTCTTCTTATGCCATTATCATTTCAAAAAATATTATATAGAATATATAAAATCCATCTCATTTAGGATTATCATTGTTTACTACTCGATTGCTAAGAAAATTTTATACATATGACAAAAATCTTGATTGCAAGTGTTTTTCAAAAAAATTGCAGTGGCTATTATATGCTACGAGCATTTAAAAAATTAGGGGTTGAAATCGAAACAATAGATTATAGAGATTATTGGCGTCTTACTTTCTTCAATCGAATTATTAATAAAGTATGCGCCGAACAGAGGTATTTCAATGTACGAAAACTAAATGATGCGGTTTATGATAAAGTTGTTGTCTACCGTCCCGATTTTGTACTTTTTACAAAAGCGATTCTTTTTTATCCGGAAACACTTAAAAAAATAACTCACTATACAAAAATATTCGAATGGTATCCTGATTATCTATTTTTTCGTAAAACGTGTAGCGCATATTATAATGAAACTATTCCTTTATACGATTGCTATTTCTCTTTCAACTTCGCAAATGTAGAAATGGCTACGCAATTAGGAGCAAAAAAATCTCTTTTTTTGCCATGCGCGGCAGACCCCGATTATCACCATCCAACTCATCCAATAGAAGATGAACAAAAAAAATTAGGATCAGACATTGTATTCATCGGCACATGGGCGAACGAACGGCGCGCCTATTATCTTGAAAAACTATGCAGCGAAGGATATGATATAAAAATCTACGGGGATCAATGGAAAAAACATCCTCAAAACTCATATCTCCACAAAAAACAAGCGATTATTCCTTCATCGCTACTTATAGGAAACAATATGTCAAAAATTCTTAATTCAAGTAAAATTACACTCGCTTTTGTAAGAGATCATAATCAAGAAACGCTGGGATGTCGTAGTTATGAGATACCAGCCTGTGGCGCATTTATGCTCCATCAGAGAACGAGTAAAATTACAGAAATATTTAAAGAAGACGAAGAAGTAGTGCTCTTTTCCTCATACGAAGAGATGAAAGAAAAAATAGATTTTTATCTAAAACATGACGACTTACGCAAAAAAATTGCTCGAAAAGGATATGAGAAAATAATGCAAGGAGGCAATTTTTTCACCGATCGCGTACAAGTGATTTTAGATGTTTTCAATAAAATGAATAACTGAACTGCGGTAAAAAATATCATAAAAATTACAATCTTACTATGGTCAATTTTACTGCCACCATCTCTGTATGCGGACGTTTTCATCTTTTCGATCTCGCCCGACAATTGCTCAAATATAATGCGCTTGAATGTTTAATTACCTCGTATCCCAAATTTGAAACAATAAAATATGGCATCCCTCGACAAAAAATAAAATCTATTATTATAAAAGAGCTTCTTTTTCGAGGATGGCAAAAATTGCCTTTTCCTCTCAAAAAACTCTATAATCCACAATATATCATCCATGAAATTTTTGATCGTTGGGCATCGTGTATCGTACCTCGAGCAGACATTATCATAGGCGGTTCGTCGGTCTTTCTTCATACGATGCGTAAAGCGCAAGGATACGGAGCGATTACTGTTCTTGAACGCGGTAGCTCACATATGCAATATCAAAATGATATACTCGTGGAAGAATATGGGAAATACAATATTATTCCACCTCCATTTGCTCTTCCCCATCCAAAAATTATTAAAAAAGAATTACAAGAATATCAAAAAGTGGATTATATTTCTATCCCCTCAACATTCGTTGAAAGAACATTTTTAGAGAAAGGTATTCCTCAAAAAAAACTCATTAAAGTGCCGTATGGTGTCGATCTCTCGTCTTTTAAACAAGTTCCAAAGCAAGACAATATTTTCCGTGTTATATTTAGTGGCGGAATATGTATCCGTAAAGGAGCGCATTATCTTCTACAAGCATTCTCTGAATTACAATTGTCAAACGCTGAATTAATACTTATTGGATCGATGAATGATGAGATGAAACCATTTCTTGAAAAATATAAAGGCACTTACAATTGGATTGGACATAAACCGCAAAGCGAACTCTATCAATATTATTCGAAGGGATCAGTTTTTATATTGCCTTCACTTGAAGAAGGGTTAGCGATGGTACAATTACAGGCAATGGCATGCGGATTGCCAATAATCTGTACGACTAATACTGGCGGTGAAGACATAGTAAGAGACGGTATTGATGGTTTCATTATTCCTATTCGCGACGTCGAAGAACTCAAAGAAAAAATAGTTTATTTATATGAGCATCCTGATATATGTCGCGAAATGGGGCAATCGGCAAAAACGCGCGTGCAAAATGGCTTCACGTGGGATGATTACGGTAAAAAAATGATCGCAGCATATCAAAAAATTATAAACGACAAAAAAACCAATTAACCTTATGCGTATCCTGCATATTACACCAGCGTACTGGCCGGCGATTCACTGGGGAGGGCCGATTATTTCGGTGCATCTTCTCGCAAAAACGCAACGCGCGCTTGGCAACGATGTTTCGGTTTTCACCACTACGCTCGGGCTTAAAAATAATAAAAACAACACAACGACGCTTGATGGCGTTGTTATTTTTTATTTTGCCTCGTTTCGTATCAGCACATGGCACGTGCCGCTTTTTTCATTTATCAGAACATTATGGCGCGCAAGTGACGCGTATGATATTTTTCATATCCATCTCACATGGGATCCGATCTGCTGGATGAGCGCATTTATTCTTGTCTTAAAAAAGAAAAAAATAATCTGGTCACCGCGCGGGGCGATTGAAGAGTATCTCATCGAATCGAAAAATCGTTTTCTTAAAAAAATTATCTATTATTTTCTGCTCAAACCTTTATATAAAAAAATTACCGCGTTTCATTTTACGTCCGAGTATGAAAAACAAAAATTTTTTGAATATACGCGCATTGCGCGACTGTGCGCCGTTATCTTTAATCCAATTAATATAAATGAATACGCGCCTCTTGTTGATATTTCGCTTCTTGAACAATGGAATCTGCGCAATAAAAAATATTTTCTCTATATCGGTCGCATTAATTGGAAAAAAGGACTTGAAATACTTGTTAATGCGTTTGCATTATTTTTAGAAAAAAATAATGATTGGCATCTCGTAATCGCGGGTCCTGATGAAAATAATCTTCGCGAAAAATTGAAACAGATAGCGCAACAGCGCAAAATCGACGCGACAATCATCTTTATTGATCTTGTCGAAGGCGATGAAAAGCTCGCGCTTCTTCAAAGTTGTCGCGCATTCATTCTTCCATCGCATTCAGAAAATTTTGGCATTGCGGCGATTGAGGCGTTGTGCGCCGGCGTGCCGCTTATTATTTCAAAAAATGTCGGCGTTGCCGAACTTGTTAAAAAATATAAAGCAGGATACATCGCAGAGCCTACCGTCCAAAATATTTTTCAAAAAATGAAATATCTTATTGAACATCCTGATAAAATTGCCGTCTTGAAAGAAAACGGATTACGTCTTGTGCACGAAAATTTAACACCTCATACAATTGTGGAAAAAATGCTGCAATTATACTCATGTATACTAAGATAAATATCATCTCGAAATCAATGATCGAACGTTAAAAAATAATGCGTTATCACAATCAACTATGTATTCCTCATTTCTTAGTATCAAGTTAAGTAGTAAAAAATTTATTATCCTACTGACGGGAGGAATAGTAATTATTATTCTATCTATCTTCAGTGCGTATGATTACCCCCCCCCGCGTGCCGATTCAGTCTATTACGTTGTCCCCGCTTTTAATTATGCGATAAAAGGAGAACTATCGAATCCGATTATACATGATGAATTTATAAATTTCGTTGACCCATCGGGAGAAAGGAAATTCATTTATCAACCACCACTTTATCCATTATTAATTGGCATACTATTAAAAATACAGAAAAATCCAACACCAACTACCTTTTTCATTATTATAACAATCATTAATGGTATTATTATTTTGTCGACTACTTTTATTCTTTATCGCATTGCCCGACAAGGACGTATTGATTTTTTAACAATATTAGGGATTGGGCTCGCCGTAATAATTATGGCGAGTGCAAATCATACAGGTATGTGGCGAATGGAAATCCTATCAGAATTATTTGTTGCATTAGTTCTACTTTTCGGTACCATGTACTCTTGGATGTCAATACCTTCAAGCATACTCGGCATATTATTAGGGCTCACTATAACCATTCATCCTTCTCATGGAATTTTATCATTTATTATAATCCATATTTATCTATCAATATCGCACCGTTCTCGCAGACTACTTCTATCGCTCATGAAACTCTATGGTGTTGGACTAGGAGTTGCCTCTCTTATTATTGCGTTGAGTCCATTCACGGCGCAAGAAATTATTAGAGGCACGGTGCGTCATTTTTTAAACGTCGGAGGATTTCCTCTATTTTCTTTGTTTACTGACGTTAATATCTACAAAAATTTTATCTTCCAATTACCAGCTCCTCCTTTTTTGATTATTCTTATCTTAATATGTTTTCAAATTTCATTCTCAAACTATAAAAATACATCTTCTCTCATCTATAAACCACTGCTCATACTATTATTGTTATTGATTATATATTGGCGTAGGCTTGATTATTTCGTCATTTTTCTACCACTAATTCTTATTATCATTATTTATGGTTTATCAATAATCAAAAATCAACCAATAAGATATTGTATTATTTTTTCTTTATTTTTATCGTCACTCTTTTTTTTCAGACTGGTTTTGTTATTTCCTTATTATCTTCGCAACGGTATCTCCCTTAAAGAGATCCGTTCTGATCAAGAAATAAAAAAATTTCTCTTTAAAAATAATGATAAACTGATTGGCATAAGTGAAATATTTTGGACAATATCTGAAAATTATAAAAATATACGATTTATTCCCATCGATAGACCGGATATTAAAACTGATATAATGATAGATAGTTTAAAAAAGAAAAAAATCACTATTTTTATTCTCCAACAAATCTATTTCCCTAGATATTTTCCACCCCATCTCGATAGATGCACTATCCTAAAAAATACATTTATACCAAAAATACCATATCTCCTCTTTATACCTCTCGCAAAGACGATACCAAGTTATGCCTATGTAATTTATGATTGTTCTTCTATATGAAATCTCACTCAAAAAAAACAATTGAATGGTATCAAAAAAAATCAATACATAAGAAACGTGTAAATTTTGAGTCACGAAATACTACCATTACTATTAATTAACGAATCGACAAATGTTTGTGGTTAAAACAGAAAACTGGTCAGATATTTTTCATAGCGTAACTTAAAAATAAGGAGTTTTAAAAATTGGTAAAATATTTTTTCTATGAATCTATCGATTTCTAAAAATCTTGATATAAAAATTGTTATTATCGCAATAATAGCAGTAATTATTTTCGCAATAGTATTAATATTCGGCTACAATGCTTATCCGGTTCCATCTGGAGATTCAGTACATTTTTTACCGGGCGTGATAAATTTTTCTTTGGGCAATGGATTGGTTAATCAGGTTTCTAATTTGGTATCGGAAATTGATAAAAGCGGATTTCAGAAACAAATTATATATCCGCCGCTGTTTGCTTTATTCTCTGGATATTTTATAAAAATTCTTCATATTCAAAATTCTGCTGGCATTCTTTTCGCCATCTCCATTTTTAACGGTCTATCTGTCGTCCTCGCTACTTTTATCTTTTATAAGATTTTATCAATAGATAAAAAATACAAAAATGATTTTCTGCTATTAATTGTAATAGGATTGTTGGCCTTTGCTACTACGCTTGATATTCACCAGTCGCGGCCGGAATCGTTAGCAAGACTTTTTTTCTTATTAATGATTATCTCCGCTATCTATATTAAACCAAAAAAATTATGGCTGCTATTTGGTCTGTTGCTCGGTTTGATGGCGGGGACACAACTGGTCGTATCTATTGGAGTTGCATTATTGATGGGAATGTTTTTTGCTGTGAGATTTGATTGGAAAAATGCTTTAAAAGCAATATTTTTAACTGGTTTATTATCAATAATAGTTCTTTTGGCAATACTCTTATTAAGTCCACTTGGTTTTTGGGAAAATATAAACGGTATTTTTAGCCATTTCCTAAAAATTATTCATACTCCCACAGATATTTCACCATTAAATAGTAATGGAATTTTCTGGAAGATATTCATTATTAAATATTATTTTTTATTACCTGGCACGACATTTTTTGGTTTTATCATGGTTCTATCCGCGATTTTTGGAGCGAAAATTTATTTCATTCATAAAAAAAACATTAAATCTCAGATTTTATTTTTATTATTCTTTATCCTATTTTTAGTATATTTCTATCCCGCTCTTAGGTCATCTCAATATTATAATATTTTGTTTTTTTCCGTTATCTTCATCGGGATTATCATCTATTATATTTATACTATTGAAAAAAATAATTTAATAAAGATTGCTTCTTTATTAATGATTTTATCGGTAAGTTTTGGATTTTTACGAGACATTGTTCTTTTCCCTTATTTTTTGAAAGATGGAGTTTCTTTAGAAAAAGCGCGGACTCAATTTGAGAACTTAAAGGATAACGATAATAAAATCGGCATAACAACTGGATTATGGACTTTGTCGGAAAATTATAAGGATATATATATATATATATATATGAAGCGTTGGGGATAAAAGATGGTATTATTTTAATGCAACAAAATTATTCAGGGCTAATTGATGCTCCGAAAAATATAGGCAATTGTTATTTAAATAGTGATCATTTTATAAATAAATCTCCTAAGATTTTTGGCGTAAAAATAGCAAAGATCGTTCCGGGCTATGCCTTTGCGGAATATCATTGTAAATAATTTTTTAAAAAATAGTATGGTGAATGCGAATATAAAAAATCAAAAAAAGCGTACTTCGTAATTCAAAGTATGAAACAAATCATACCCTATCTCCATCTCGCGAGGGTTTCGCATTGGATTAAAAACGGGATTATTTTTGTTCCGTTGTTTTTCGCTGGGGAATTATGGAATGCGCAAAAAATACTTGCTGTTGCGCTCACGGCGTTTGCTTTTTGTTGTGTCGCAAGTACCGTTTACGTGTTCAACGATATTGTTGATTATAAACAAGATCAAAAACATCCAACGAAAAAATCGCGCCCGCTTGCCGCGATGGCGCTATCGCAGAAAAAAGGAATCGGTGTTTTGATAACACTTTTAATAATTGATATACTACTCCTCTTTATTCTCTCGAGACCAATCGCACTCATGCTGTTATTGTATGTTTTTTTAAATATACTGTACACTTTTTATTTAAAACACATTCCGATAATTGATATTCTCCTTATAGCGAGTTTCTATGTGATACGACTGGTGATCGGCGGTTTTGTGGCGCGCGTCCCGCTCTCATCATGGTTAATTGCGACTACCATTTTTCTCGCCTTACTATTAGTGGTCGGCAAACGAAGAGCGGAGCTCTCTCATGAAATCCGTCGCCCGGTGCTTGCGTATTATTCACAATCATATTTAGATGCATTGCTTTCTATCGCGGCAGGTCTCACTGTCATCTCATATAGTTTATACATCCTCATTGTCCATTCAGAACCCGCTGCAGTCTATACAATTTTTTTCGTTCTCCTCGGCGTTATGCGCTTTCTATTGCTCATCTATAACGGCCGTTCTATGGAATTTCCTGAAATGATTATTTGGAAGGATCGTGTAATACTCTTTACTCTCGTCGGTTGGATAATCACAATGTACGGTATATTTTATTAATATTAAATGCAAAATGTAAAAATCAAAATGCAAAATGACAATTCAAAATTTAAAAATATAAAAAGTATAAAAATATTCTAACATCCTGTAGAATGTTAGAATATAAATAATTTTGCATTTTTACATTGTAATTTTGATTTTTGATTTTTACATTTTGATTTTATTAGATGCGCCATATTCTTATCACCGGCGGATCGGGGTTTTTAGGAATCAATTGTATCCGCCATTTGCTCGAAAAAGGATATCAGATCACCTCTCTTGATATCGCGCCGTTTGACTATCCGGAAATCAAACAGATTAAAGCAGTCGTTGGCGACATTAGAGACGAACAATTAGTCGATCGATTGATGCGCGATGTCGATGC
>CAZVCF010000009.1:9622-26444 GCA_964626355.1 uncultured Gammaproteobacteria bacterium | reverse complement strand
TCATTATATAGAGAGAAGAACAAAATCGGATGAGCGGGCGAATATTCTATTTAATTTTTTGATTTTGAATTGTCATTTTCCATTTTGATTTTTTCATTTTCCATTTTTTGTTTTATATTATTGTATTATCGTCTCTGTGCTACTGGTCGGTAGCCTGCCGACGAGCCACACTTCCTGCCATGGGCGATACTTACTTACGAATGTCTCTTTGTTTTCTTTGCCATCGTGGTAGACAACCGTACGGCTGAATTTCGCTCGCGCGCCGGGAACGCGCTTTTCAACTTGTTTTTTTTCTCCGGGTTTCAGTTCATCGCTTTCAATGAACTTCGGCGGATCTGGTTCTTTGATATCCCATACTATTGGCGAGGTCATCTCGGTTACTCGTCCGTCACGCGTGCCGTAAAATTCAAATACGAGTAAATCGTTTTTCTCAATGCGCGTTTGCAGAAGAATATAATTTCCCGTGTCATTGATAAATTTAAAATCAGGCCATGGGTTATAGACAGTCGCGTCCATACCGACTGGCGGTTCATAATAACGCACGCGGAATGAATGGGCTTGCCGTTGGATGATCGGCAGTCCCGCGTTCAACACTGCGCGGAAGAGTGTTGTCGCGATTTGGCATAGTCCGCCGCCGAATTCTTTAACGGTTCGATCCCCTTTAATAACAAGTTCGGAGAGATAGCCTGTTGCCTCGCTGATTTCTCCAAGAGCGGCAAGGAGTGAAAATTCTTCATCAGGTTTTATCAATATTCCATTTAACTGCGTTGCGCCAAGTTGAATATTATATCGGCGGTTTTTTGGACTTCCTAAATAACTTGACGTGCCAGAGGCGATTAGTTCTCTAATACCGAACGTATTAATGTTTTCAGTTGTGATTTGAGGCAGTGTCGTTGTTGCGATGAGTTCGACCGCTGTTGAGGTAGCGAGTGGATCGAGTATATTTTTTTCAAGCGCGGCGACATTCTGTTCTATATCTACTTTTTTTCCTTCTTTCGAAGGGGCAAACTCGCTTACTTTTTCTCCGGCGATCGCGAACCGCGCGTTTTCAGGTTCAATATCAATATCTTGCGCGATGATTTTGAGATAATCACGCACCGTGTCTTTGTTAATTGCCCATATAAATTCATCCGGGCCGCGTTCAAGCGCAAGCCATTTCCCAAGAAATCGTTTGTCGATTTGCCATTTTCTATTTTCGTACGTGATAGTGAACGGCGTTTTTGAAATAATTTGTCGCGCGCGTTCAAGACTTTCTTTAATATCTTGATCAACGACTGACGGTTTTTCGTAGACTAATGGAATTTCGATTGGCGTGTCGCTGATGCGGGCGAGGCGATCTTTGAATTGCGCGACCGCTTCGTCGTAGAGAAATTTAAATCCTTCTTGAGATGGAATAATTTGTATATCGCCGTTTCGGTTGATAGAGATTGAAGCGTCTCGCGGATGATCTTCGAGCGTCATAAAATGTTCTTCAAGAATCGCGCGCAGTTCTTTGGTATTAAGATAAAAATCAAGCGGGAGATTCGTTGTTTCATCATTTTTCAAAAAGGCGATGATGAGTCTCGTGCGTTCTATGAACGATACGCGGCCGATTTGATACGCTTTTTTAAGCGCTTTTTCGATATCAAAATCAAAGATACGACGCGTGAGGTCTGGATCGCTGATCGCAATAAGCGTTGAATAAACATCAAGTTTTTTTTCGCCGCGCGGAGATTGCGCGTGTATCGCGATACCGCGCTGTTCAAAAGAGTCGGTGAATTTTTGAAGCACTTCATAGGCGTCCGCAGGCGTCATATAGCCGACATTGACGCCGGCTATTTTAATTCCGGGAATTATTTTTTCATTCAAAAATCGTTTTTCCGCCCACGCAATTGCGCCGAACACTATGAACACAACGATTGCGCACGCACAAAGAACAACAAACCGCCTCCGCCACGGCGATGGCGATTTTTGCATTTTTTTTGAAAAGTCGATAGATTTTGAATCAAATGAATGCATAGGAATGGGATAGTACTGAATAACGAATAGTGAAATAGAATACGGAATATAGAATTTGGAATATGGAATCGAAAAATGAATTATGAATTAAGAATTATGGAGTATAAAAGAAGTTCTATAATTAACGGATTAACGAGTTAACGAATTAAAAATTCAAACAGTCGAAACGGTTTTTATATTTTATTCTTGTTTTGAATTTTGCCCCAGCATACGCGGGGCACCCTGTGCATACGGGGTGAATTTCGATCATTGGAATTTATTTAGGATTTAGGATTTGTAATTTAGGATTTTTACTGTATTGTGTTATTTGAAAATTGATTCATTGTCCGCCGAAAGCGGATTCGCATTTGGTGGAAAAATTCATCGTAAACCAAAAGTTGTAAATTTCATTTTATCCATAAACCCCTAATTTCCTAACCCCCTAATCTACTATCCGTTTGTTGTTCGATCGTTTTCCCGATTGAAAGCAATCTATTTTCCTCAAAATAATTTCCGATCAGTTGCATGCCGATTGGTAATTTTGTTTTTTCGTCAATGCCGATTGGTTGCGAAAGCGCGGGAAGGCCGGCGAGATTAACGCTTACCGTATAAATATCGGAAAGATACATCTTGAGCGGATCGTTTATTTTTTCTTTGAGTTTAAAGGGAAGCGTTGGCGCGGTCGGTGTGATAATACAATCTACTTCTTTGAACGCGCGCGCAAAATCGTTTTTAATCGCTGAACGCGCTTTTTGCGCCATGCCGTAATACGCGTCATAGTATCCTTTTGAAAGCACATACGCGCCAATGAGAATACGCCGTTTTACCTCGGCGCCAAATCCTTTCTGACGCGTGTGATAATAAATATCTTGGAGCGTCGTATCTTTATCCGCAGTTGAAAGGCCGTACTTGATGCCGTCAAAACGCGCGAGATTGCTCGAAACTTCTGCCGGCATAATAATATAGTAGCAGGGGAGTGAATATGAAAGCGACGGGAGTTTTATTTTTTTAACGCGCACGCCGTTTTTTTCAAGAGTATGTATTATTTCAAAAATTTTTGTTTTGATAGACGCGTCGAGTTCATCGGAAAAAAATTCGTCCGCAATGCCGATAGTAAATTGTTTGAGCGGCGTGACCGGGTATAAAATTTTTTCTTTTAGTTCAACGCTTGTGCTGTCGAATTGGTCTTTTCCTTCAATTACGGAAAGAAGCAAAGCGGTGTCGTCGATGGATCGCGCGAGCGGCCCGATTTGATCAAGCGACGACGCCATAGCGATAAGTCCGAAACGGCTTACGCGACCGTAGGTTGGTTTCAATCCATACACGCCGCAAAACGAAGCCGGTTGTCTGATTGATCCGCCGGTGTCGGAGCCAAGTGCTCCAAGGCAGAACTGCGCCGCGACTGCGGCGGCGCTTCCGCCGCTTGATCCGCCGGGAACCCGTTTTATATCGCGCGGATTTTTTGTTGCGCCAAACGCAGAATTTTCCGTTGACGATCCCATAGCAAATTCATCAAGATTGGTTTTGCCGATAAATATCGCGCCGCTTGATTCAAGGCGATTGATGACTGTTGCGTGATACGGCGCGCGATACTTTTCAAGAATTTTTGATCCGGCTGTGCAGATATAATTTTTAATCAAGATATTGTCTTTGATCGCGATCGGTATACCGTACAACGGAAAAGATTTTTTCTGTTGCGCGAGATTTTTATCGAGATATTCCGCTCGTTCAATTGTATATTCGTCAAAAACAGCGAGAAACGAATGTATTTTTTTGTCATTTTTTTTAATCGCGGAAAGACAATCGGAAACAAGTTCTCGAATAGAGAATTTTTTGTTTTTGATGCCGTTTGCGGCTTCAGAAATGGTAAGTTGATTGAGCAACATACTGTATGAGTAAAATTCGAAATACGAATATGAATTAAATCAGAATATCAAAATTCGAAATACGAAACAAATTCAAATGTCCAAAATTAAAAATTTAAAACAAAAGTAAAGTTAGAGATATGAAACCGTTTTGGTCATTTGGATTTTTGATTTTTTTGATTTGTTTCGAATTTCGTGCTTCGAATTTTACCATTGTTTTTTGTATTCTGTGTCTCAAACACTCCTCGCGTTTTCACGAGTCCTTTCTCTTTCATCGGCGCCATCTCGATAAGACGATCTTGATCTTTGAACCATAGATTCGGCGTGTCTTCTCGAAATACATTGGAGATGATAGTCTCCGACGTATTTTTTTGTCCGACATTCATTGAAGCAATTTCGCCGATATACTGAATGATCGCTTCAATTTGACGATTTAATTTTTTCGCTTCTGTCGGCGAAATTTTTATTTTTGCAAGCGAACTTAATTCCTGTATGAGATTCATCTTTTTAGTGCGCATAAAAATAGGAAATATATAAATGTAAAATGTAAAAATTAAAATGGAAAATGACAATTCAAAATGTAAAATGATGAAAATAAATTCAACATCACAAACATCAAATTATCTGGCTATGATAAATCTCGCGTAGCGAGAGAAATCAGAATTTTCTTATTGATAGTTGATGGTTGAATATTGAAAGTTAACTTTATTCGTTTTTCGCTTTTACCCTAGTATTTTAAGAAATTCTTTTTCATCGATAATAGTAAGTCCGAGTTTTTTTGCTTTTTCAAGTTTTGAGCCAGCTTCTTCGCCGGCGATAACGAACGAAGTATCTTTATTGGGCGTTGGATGAAAAATCCCGCCGAGTTGCACAACTTTTTCTTTTGCTACTTCGCGACTGATTGTTTGGAGTCCGCCGGTGAATGAAAATGATTTCCCTTCCAAAGGAAGATTTTTTCGAGAAGGATATATAATTTCAACGCCGAGATGGAGTAGGCTATGAATTAATTGTATATTATTTTTGTCGCGCAACCAATCAATAATCTCGCGCGCGGTTACATCGCCGATTTCATTGATGGCGAGCAATCGTTCCTCTGCGGCGCGCGTAAAATCATCAATTGTTTTGAAGTGTCGCGCGAGATCTTCAGCAGAACGTTCGCCGATATGACGGATTCCCAACGAGAAAATAAATTTATGAAAAAGAATTTTTTTGCTCTTCTCGATCGAATCAATGATATTGCTCGCGGACAATTCGCCGAATCGTTCCAGATGTTCAATATCCGATTTTTTGAGCGTAAAAATATCAGCAGCTGTTTTAACTAATCCTTCATTGAGAAATCGTTCAAGTATTTTATGACTCAATCCTTCAATGCCAAACGCTTTTTTTGAGGTGAAATACGCAAGATAGCGGAGCGTGCGCGCGAAACAATTTTTATTAACGCAATAAAAACCGACTTCGCCTTCTTTTCGGACGATTTTTTCTCCGCATCGAGGACATTTTTCAGGCATTTTAAATCTCTTTTCTTTGCCGGTACGCAGATGCGGCAATACTTTCACCACATCAGGAATAATATCTCCCGCTTTTTTGATGATAACGGTATCGTTGACGCGCGCATCGAGTCGTTCGATTTCATCGGCGTTATGAAGCGTTGCGCGCGAAACCATCGTACCAGCAAGCGGCGTTGGTTCAAAAATTGCAACGGGCGTAAGGGCTCCGGTCCGCCCGACTTGCACGATGATATTTTTGATAATCGTCGTTGCTTCTTCAGCAGGAAATTTATACGCCGCCATCCACCGCGGCGCTTTGCCGACGTGTCCTAATTTTTGTTCGTGCTCAATATCGTTTATAACGACAACGATACCGTCATACCAAAACGGAGCTTTTTCTCTTTTTGCAAGCCACTCCTCATGATAGTGTTTTATTTCATTGAGCGTTTTCGCATGGCGCGCTGACGGATCGGTTTTGAAACCAAGTTTTTTGAGAAACGTATGCGTCTCTTCATGTGTTTTTTGTCCAAGGTCGGTTATGATTTCGAAAATCATACAATCTAATTTTCTACTTGCTGTAATCGCGGGATCTAATTGGCGGATACTTCCGGAAACAATGTTTCGCGGATTGGCAAAGAGCGGTTCTTTTTTCTTTTTTTGTTCCGCGTTGATCGCGTTGAAATCTTTTTTACGCATAAAAATTTCGCCGCGTGCGACAATTATTTTATTTTTTTCGGTAAGCGCGTTTTTTTCAAGTTGTAACGGTATCGCTTCGATTGTTTTAACTGTGTTTGTTACATCTTCGCCGATAATGCCATCGCCGCGCGTTGCCGCGTGTTTCAACAAACCATCTTCATACGTCAGAACAATATCAACGCCGTCTATTTTCAGTTCGCAGAAATATGAAAGGCGCGTGTTCTGCGGCAATAATTTTTTTGCGCGCGTTTCCCAATCGCTCAACTCGTCAAAATTAAATACATCTTCAAGCGAAAGAATCCGCGCGGAATGTTTTATTTTTTTGAATTTTTTGAGTGGTTCGCCGGCAACCCGTTGCGTGGGAGAATCAGGAGTAATCAACTCTGGAAATTGTTGTTCTAATTTTAATAATTCATTTTTCAGCGAATCAAGCGCCGCATCAGAAATTTCTTGTTTATCCAATACATGATAAAGGTAGCGATGATGATTGATTTCATCGCGCAATTTTTCTATCCGTTTTTTCGCGTCGTGTTTATCCATAAATGTAGTTACGACTTTAATAATCTTGAATTACGAAATGCCATTTTTAGTCATTGCGAGGAGTGAACGGAGTGAACGACGCGGCAATCCCACGCATTTGTTCGGCGATGAGATCGCCACGCTCGCCTCGAGGCTCGCTCGCGATGACATTTCGTAATTCAAGGCATACGACCTTATAATACATTGATTTTACTACACTATCTCTGTATTGACAAATTTTGAAAACTATGTCATTATAATTACACAGTTCATTACAAAAAAGCGAAAAAATTTTACGCGCTTTCAAATAATGATTGTTTTTTATAGGAGAAAATAGAATGAAAAAATTAAATGTAATTATCGTATCGCTTTTGTTCTTTATTGTATTTACAGGAAGTAGCGCCGCGCAAGTAAAAAACGGCGGAGAGGTTGTGTATAAAGACAAGCAGGTTATAGTAACTATTTTCGCGTCAAAAGTTGCGGTTATCAAAGTGCTTGATTTTGGCGCAAACAGTTTCAATACCCCGCGCGTCAATCCAATAGACGCGATTACAAAAGGACTAGAAGAACTTACAAAAAAATACGACGTTGAAGTTGAAAAAAATATTCCTCTTTACGGAGAATATGGGGGTAGTGGCGCTGGGGTAACGATGGGCATCATTGTATCTGTTAAACAGAAATGAAAAATAAGCTGTCAAAATTTTTTAATTAAACCGTCACGATGGTATGTCGTGACGGTTCTTGTATTTTACAATGAGATAGGACTTACGCGTTTGGCGCACTTCTGCGTCAAAAGCTGTGGTGCTCAACACCGTATGAGTATGATACGGTTTATTCCGCTCCTCGCTTTTTCCTTGAATTGCATCCAAACCCGTAAGTCCTATGAGATCAATAATTCCATATATCCACGCGAGGTATATTTTTTCCGCAGTGCGTTGCGGCGTGCGATGCGTTATTTCAAGGGTGAGCGCATAGGGAACGCCGAGGCGATGCAGTGCGTCGGTGATTGATCCGTCGTGGTCTATCACGAATCCGTTCGCGTTGGTTTTTAGGTCCCATATTTTTGATTCGGCGCATTGTTTTTTGCCATCACTATTTTTTTTAAGAAAACAAGTGAACCCATCGTCTATTTTTTTGTTTTTTAAGATTGGCGCGAGAGTAGTAATTTTTTTAAGAATTGACCGATATACAGTTGTATCGCCGAACGCGTATTGGTATGCGCCAATTTCATCAATGTCGTTGTCTTGATGGAGATCGAGCGCGCCTATGACGCGCGGATATATTTTATCAACGCGCTCGCGAAACAATTGTTTCATCTCGCGATGCATCGCGCGCGTTTCTTTTGGCAACGGTACGGCGATTTTTTTATCCGACGACCAATGCCATTTTTTAAATTTATCACGCGAACCAAGGTCATCAACAAGATTGCCATTTTTAAGTTCATACCAAATAAAGTCGTTATTGCCCGAAAGACCTTTGTCGTTTTCCATGTTATAGCGCGTTTCGTTTTCAAATCCGGAAGGATTGATAAGCGGATAGACAATAAGCTTCACGCCACGATTGTGCGCGTAATCAAAAATTTTATGTGCGTACCGCATAAGTGTTAGAGATCCCCGTGCTTCATCACCGTGAATTCCAGCAGTGATAAGCAGTATCGAATCATATCGCGCGATATTGCGCGAGACAATTTTATAAAGCGCGTATTTTTTGTTTTCTCTTGTCTCACGCATTATATAATTGAGCGCGCCGTATCGCGCGACTACAACGTCGCCTTTTTTGCAAACTGCGCGCTCAATAAAAGCATTGAATTTTCTATAAGAAATTACTCTTGACATAGAAAGAAGTATATGATATTATTATACTATACTATAAATACGTTCATTAAAAACAAGGATAGATAAAAATGAAAAAAATATATGTAGTTTTAGTGGTATTTTTACTGCTTGGCGCAGTTAGTCAATCGCGCGCGCAGAATCTTGAAAAAATTTCAAAGGCTTTAGATAATTTGCCGAAAGATATTCTCTATAAGGATGAATATGTATTAGTTGAAGAAACAGTTCCCGGCAAAATACTCTCAGTCACTGTGCTTGATTTTTCAGGGGCGAACTACTCTCTCCCGAATGCAAATCCAATGAAAGCGATAAAACTGGGGATTAAGAAAATAAATCAACTAAACAGATACGAAATCGTAGACATAAAAGATATAAACGGCGAGGGGCAAGACGCCTCTGTCACCGTTGGTTTGCTTGTTTTCGTCAAACCAAAAAGTGATAGATAAAAGGAGAGGATTACCACAATGAAAAACTTGTTCTATAATTTGAGTTTTATTTTTGCGTTTTTTGTTATTTTAAATGGATGTACAAAACAGGATACAACAGGGGATAAACAAACAGCGAGTAAGCAAGAAAACATCACACCAGTATATACAATAAAAGAAGTCGTTCCACAAAAGATATTTTCAATACAGATTATAGATTTTAAGAGCATACGTACAGGCGAACCTAAGGCTTATAAGACGTTTAATCCAACTAGCGTGATTGGCAAAGGAATAGAAGAAATAAGCGAACAGTATGATATACAGAGAATTGATCTTATACAAGGAAATAGTTTTGGAACGACAATAACCGTTGGGGCGATCGTATTTGTCACGCCTAAATAAAAAAGGAAACAAAATGGAAGAATTTAAAAACAAAAAAGTTACCGTTATATTAAACGGATCAACAACAGAGAGAACAACAGGAAAAAAAACCGAGAGCGTTGAAGGTGTTTTCGTGCGACCGACGCTGTTTAATGGTGATAACGGCATTATTATAAAAATTTTTAAGTCGTCTGATCAAAAAATCGGTACATACCGTTTTATCCCGTTCACCTCCATTCTTTATATGGAGAGCGAAATCATTACTTTTCAATAAGAACAATATACTCATAGAGCCCCGTCCCGCATTGCGGGACGGGGCTTAATTTTATTCTTCTAACCCCCTAATTCCCTTCCGCCAGTCGCCAGAGGCGACCCGCCTTTGGCGGGAGGCGGATCCGCCTCTGGCGGAAAAAGCTAATCTCCTATTTCTAGGGCTTGACATTTTCTATGAAATATGCTATTATTCTTGGTATAAGATGTTCTATACAATTTATTAAGAATAAGGATATTCGCGTATTGTATTGAAGCACGAATGTCCTCAAATAAAAATATTAACAAAAAAGCCTGCCTGACGGCAGGCAGGGAGAAAAGAAAATGTTAACTACAATTTTTTTGTGGTGTGGGGCAGTCGTATTGTTTTATGTGATAGCTTTCTGTTGTTTGATAGTAGCATATAAAATCAGCGAGGCGCTTGTACTTCGTAATAGTTCGGCCGCTGGCAACGCATTAGTCGTTGCTATTATAGGCAATGTCGCGATATATTTTTTTAAAAATATATTAAATGCGCTACATTCACCAGGATGGCTAATAAACAGTTTTATGATTTATTTTGGAGTGCTTCTTCTTGTTGTACTTTATTTTCGTTTTTTAACGGCAAATAACCATCTTCCTGAAACAGAGTTTTCTATTGCTGATATAAAGAGGAAAATAAAAAAAGGAAAAATTATTATGTGGATTGGATGGACTATTGGTTTCGGTGGCGCGATGTATATGTTTCTAACCAACACCTATCCGGAAAGTTTATTTGTACGAGCGCTCTATTGCGCCGGCGTACTTGGTGCGATTATTATCGCGGAAATCGCGAGTAAATCCGTAAAAAAATTAAAAACAACATTACAAAATGAATTGAAATGCGTTACGCATAGCGATTCATAAAAAAGGAGAAAGAATGAAATGGATGATAAAATAGCCGAAAATATAATTGCTATTTTAGCAATTGTAAGCGCTTTACTAATCAGTATTGCGGTTGGAATTGCCGCGAAAGACGGTTCCGTAGGATTTCTCGTTTTTTTAGGAATTGCATTCGGTTTCTGCGCTTTTTTTATTTTTATCGGAGCCTATTTCGAAGATCTAAAAAAAGAACTCGCGAAAATTAAAAAGGAATAGAAAGTATCAATCAATGCGGGTTATGATGCGTTATGCATCACAACCCGTATAAAGAAAAAAGGAGAAATAATGGAAATTTACGAATCAAAAGCAGGGAGGATGTTTAAAAAAATAACTTGGATATACAAAAAATTTGGATTAAGTGGATTGATCTTGCTTGCATTAGCTGTTGTATTATCCGTAATCGCCGGCGAAATGTTTTTCAATGCGTATCGTTGGCACGAAGTAGCGCCAGTGGTTACCGGAAGTATTTTATCAGTTGCAGTTGCATGGCTAATTTATTTAGTAGCAGAAAACACAGCGCGTTCATAGAGAACAATTCTTTATGAGTATGCGCATCAAAAGTTAAATAATATTCAAAAAATTATTTAACTAAAAAGGAGAAAAATAAAATGGATAAGAAATGGAGTATAATACTTGCAGTAACGTTGTTAATTTGTGCCGTAATTGCACATTTTATCGGAAAAATTGAATTCGATTCAGTAAAATCGACGGCATTCGCCTGCATAGCGTATGCGATGACGATAGGTTTTATTGTTCCTCTATTACTTCCTGTTTCTAAAGAGAAAGAGAGAGTGGAAGGCTTTGTACTTATCATAGCCATGATAGCAATAACTATGGGATTCGTTGTTGGTTTTAAAACAGGAAATGCGGTAACAGGTTTCATAATATATACGGCAATACAGATTTCAGGTGTCGTTTTATTCCATATCGGTCTTTTTAACAAATGTTTAAATGGCGGTTTAAAAGAGGCATAAGGAGAAAAAATGAGAATAGTGAGTAGAAGAAGTAAAATTGTGCTCACCGTGAGCGCAACAGTCGTGTTCATCGAGGTTGTTGCATTTTTTATTACGAGAGATTGGATAATTGGGTTGGTAGGACTTTCAGGTATGGCAGGTCTCGGTGTTATTGTGATAGTCATGAGTCTTTTTGATAAAAATTTTTTGTGGCTTGAGAAAAGGGAAGCGAAGTAAACAAATAAATAATCTAAAGTCCACTCGATTTAATCGAGTGGACTTTTTTGTTTTTTATCTATTTGCTGTTCTTGACGTTATTTTATATTTTTTTATACTTATTTTATAAACTTGAATTCCGAAATCCCTTCTCTCGGCGCGCGTCTTTTTGAACACGGATATTTTTCTGCTGAAAAATTCCTCGTGCTCGCGCCAGTCGCGCTCGCAATGGTTCAAAAAGACGCGCGCCTCGGCGGAATTTCGTAATTCAAGATTTATAGGTTTTAGATATGAAAAATACGCAAACCATTACTATTCCTCAACGAAGCATTCAACGCTCCAAGGGTGTTGTTGTCCTTCCGATAAGAGAGTACCAAAAATTATGTGAACAGATAGTGCCAACGTTTTATCTAAAAGGCAAAAAGGCTCAAGAACTCGATCGTCTTGTTGAGAGCGGAATTAATGCGTATCGAAAAGGAAAATGCAAAGCGATTCGATCGCTCGCTGATATTGATTCGTAGTTATGGCAATAAAAAAGATCTATGTGTCGCCGCTTTTTGAGCGGCAATATAAAAAATTGCCGCAACGGATTAAGGAATATGCGCTCGTGAAGGAAAAACTTTTTCGCATTAATCCTTTCAGTCCTCAGTTAAGAGTTCATAAATTACATGAAAAAGAAAAAGAAATATGGACATTCTCAATACAGTATTCGTATCGAATTAAATTTATCTTCCTTACCGATGAGGAAGTTTTGTTTTTAGAAATTGGCACGCATGAAGTTTATCAATAATTTATGGAACGAATCTCGATAAAAGACACTGTGCAGAAAATCAACGAAACCGTCCGTGTATGCGGATGGGTGAATTCAACGCGGCGGATGGGGAAAATTATTTTTTTTGATCTCCGCGATCGGAGCGGCGTTTTGCAAGTTGTGTGCGATCCTAAAACAATTGGCGATGATGGAATGGCGATTGCAAAAAGTTTGCGTCCGGAATTTGTCGTTGAGGTAATCGCGAAAATCAATAAACGTCCGGACAATCAAGTGAATAAAAATATCATTACGGGGACCATTGAAGCGTCCGCGCAAAAAATTGTTATTTTGAACGAATCCAAAACGCCGCCGTTTGAAATTGAAAATGAGAATCTGCAAGCGCGGGAAGAATTGCGTTTGCAATACCGGTATTTGGATTTGCGGCATGAGCGGATGAAAAAAAATATTGTGTTGCGTCACAAAGTTATTCAATTTATCCGCGATTGGTTGTGCGCAAAAGATTTTTTGGAAATTGAGACGCCGCTTCTGACAAAAGGCACGCCAGAAGGCGCGCGCGAATACGCGGTGCCGTCGCGGCTCTATAAAGGAAAATTTTATGTTTTGCCGCAAAGTCCGCAACAGTTTAAACAATTATTGATGGTTGCTGGCATTGAACGATATTTTCAGATTGCGCGGTGTTTTCGAGATGAAGACACGCGCGGCGATCGCCAGCCGGAATTCACGCAACTTGATATGGAAATGAGTTTTGTGGAGCGGGAAGATATTATGCAATTGATTGAATCGTTGATGATTGATCTGATGCGCGCGGTTGCGCCGGAAAAGAAAATCGCGCAGACGCCGTTTTCGCGTATATCATATAAAGAGGCGATGGAAAAATATGGAACGGATCGTCCAGATTTGCGAAAAGATAAAAATAATCCGAATTAGTTGGCGTTTTGTTGGGTGGTTGATTTTCCGGTATTTGTGAAAGACAAAGAAACCGGAAAATTAACTTTTTCGCACAATCCGTTTACCGCGTCAAAATCGGAAGACGAAACATCTCTTTTGAAAGGCGAACGACTTGAAGAATTAATTTCGCAACAATATGATATCGTTTTGAACGGTTATGAAATCGGCGGCGGCGGAATTCGTATTCATAAAGCAGATGTTTTGCGTAAAGTTTTTGAAATTTTGGGACATTCAAAAGAAGAAATTGAAGAAAGGTTCGGACATATGCTTGAAGCGTTTCAATACGGCGCGCCGCCGCATGGCGGCATCGCGTGGGGGCTTGATCGCTTGATAATGTTATTGGCGAACGAACCTAACATCCGTGAAGTGATTCCATTCCCGAAAACCGCTGACGCGAAAGATTTGATGATGGGCGCGCCAGCAGAATTGACGGAGAAACAATTGAAAGAATTACACCTAAAAAATGAATTATGAATTATGAAGTATGGGCTATTACAAATGCAAAATGTAAAAATCAAAATGAAAAATGACAATTTAAAATGTTAAAATTATTTTTTATCTTTTTTTAAATTTATTTTTAAATTTTGCACTGTCATTTTGATTTTTGATTTTTTCATTTTTATTTTTTATATGGATGCTCTCATTCAGGATTTTAAAAAAGAAATTGAGAAAATTTTATTTTTTTTACAGCGCGAATTAAACGCTCTGCGCACGAATCGCGCGAGCACGGAAATTTTGGAACACGTTGAAATTGATGCGTACGGCGCGCGGATGCCGTTGAAACAATTAGGTAACTTGAGCGTGCAGGATAATCGGACGATCGTGGTGGAATTATGGGATCAGAAATTACTGAAAGACGCGGAGCGGGCGATTGGGCAATTGAATCTCGGATCGTCGCCGAGCGTGCGCGAGGGAAAAATATTTTTTATCTTTCTTCCGCTCAAAGAAGAAAACAGAAAAAGATTGGTAAAAGTGGTGCATGGCCATCTCGAACAAACGCGCGTAAGTTTGCGCAAGCAACGCGATGAAGTGCGCGCGAAGATTATGGCGCAAGAAAAAGCAAAAGAAATTACAGAAGATATAAAATATCGCCTTTTTGAAGATATGGAGAAGGAAGCAAGTCTTGCGATGAAAGAAATTGAAACCCGAGGCGAAGCAAAAGAGAAAGAGATAATGACAGTGTAAGTTTAAAAATCAAAAATCAAAATGTAAAATGACAATTCAAAATCCAAAAATTTTAATTTTAAAATCATTTTAACATTTTCTCTTTGTCATTTTTCATTTTGATTTTTACATTTTTAATTTGACATGGCCCTGTTACTCGCCCTTATTTTTTTGAGTATCATCATTCTCGTTCATGAAGCGGGGCATCTTTTTGTCGCAAAATTTTTTGGCGCGAAAGTTGAAGAATTTGGATTCGGCTACGCGCCGCGCTTGTGCGGTCTCGTGAAATCGCATGGAAAATGGAAATTTTTTTGGCGGAATAACGAGCCGATGGAATGCGAATCAACAATTTATTCCATTAATTTTATTCCGTTTGGAGGATTTAATAAATTAAAGGGTGAGATTGCTGTGGAGAATAACGATCTGGATAATTTCGCGCGCAAAGTATGGTGGCAAAAATTTTTGGTGGTGTTCGGCGGCCCATTGATGAATATCGTTTTAACGTTTGTTTTGTTGACAATGGTTTTTTCTGTCGGAAGTATCGGCGTGATCGATACTAATAATCCGCCGCAGAGCGCGTATGTGAGCGATGTAAGTTTGCGCGTCGCAACAATCAAAAAAGACAGTCCGGCGGCGCGCGCTGGACTTAAAGACGGAGACACCATCAAAACAATCGATGGCGCTGAAGCGAATACGATAGACGCTATTTTGAATGGTTTTAAAGGAAAAAGTGGTGTTCCTGTTTCACTTGTTGTCCAGCGCGGCGATACAACAGAAACGCGCGCGGTCGTGCCAACGCCGGCGAAAGAATTATATAGTAAAGAAGAATTGGTTTCCGGAGAATTGAATGGCGAAGAAGCGGTCGTTGGACTTAGTCTGATGACCGTCGGAAAAATTAAATATCCATTTTTTCTTGCGATCAAAGAAGGTTTTGTTCAAACAGGAATTTTAGGATATCGAATTATTCAAGGGATTGTAACGCTTTTTGGCCAATTATTTACCACTGGAAAGTTTGTCGGTGAAGCAATGGGAATTGTCGGTTTGACTGATATCAGCGCTCAAGCGACGCATCTCGGGTTTGTGTATTTTTTACAATTTATGGCGTTGATTTCAATGGCAATAGCAATTTTTCAATTTATTCCGTTTCCGGCCATTGACGGTGGTCATATGTTTTTTTTCTTAATAGAAGGACTGCGCGGCGGCAAAGCGCTGAATCCGAAAATAATTGAAACAGCAACGCGAGTCGGTTTCGTTATTTTGCTTGGGCTGATGGTCATCGTAACCTATCGGGACATCGCGCGGATTATTTCAAATTAGACATATTGAATGAATAGTTTCATTGTAAAATTTAATAACTATTTTTCTGGCAAACGTTGGTGGATTCCACTTGTGGCAGTGGTTATTCTTTTTGCAAGTTTATTATCAATGGACATCAATCGTCCATTTATCGGACCGAATGAAGATAATGACGCGATGTATGGAATGGCGACGGACAATTGGGTGAAATACGGAGCGTTGAAAATGCGATTCGGAAATTATGCGTTTCCACTTGAAATTAGCGAAACGCCACTTGAGAAATTGCCGGGAAATTTTTATATCCATCACCCGCAAGGGAATTTAATCATTTCGTATTGGATCTATAAAATTTTTGGTGTCAGTGATTGGTCTACGCGATTAGGACCGATTTTGATTTCTATAACATCGGTAATCTTTTTATGGCTGTTAGTGCGTTTATATTATAATGATATTTTTCTCGCAACACTTACTGGGTTCATTTTTTCGTTATTACCCGGGAATATATTCTGGGGTCGAATGTTCGGCTATGAGCCATTTACCGTGAGCGCGATTCTCCTGACCGCGCTTCTTTTTTTTCTTCTTGCGAAGCATAGAACGCGACTGTATACTCTTCTTTTTTTCGCGAGTATTTTGTGGGGTGGTTTTATGGATTGGCCGTTCTATCTGATCCTCATGGGATTATGGCTATGGGCAATTATTGATACCTCTATTCATGAAAGAAAATTTTTTTTGTGGAGTATACCTCTTGCGGGCATTGTCTCGTTTTTCTTCAACATCCTGCATTTTTATATTCTGAACGGCGCAAAACTCATCAACGATCTTAAAGAGATATTTTTGCATCGTTCGTGGCGCGACGCGCCGCCGTTTGAAGCATGGCAGGAACGGTTGGTATTTTGGCTTGATAACAATTATACGAGAGTTATTTTATACGCGATTGTCGCGTATCTACTCTATTTCATCATTGATTATTTTTTTAAAAAGCGAGAATCGAAACGGATTGATTTTTTGCCGATACTTTTTTTAGGGGTATATGTGGTTAATACCGGTATTTTTCGAGAATGGTCAATGCACGCGTTTTCAAATTTTTATTTGAATCCTGGAGCTGCGCTCATAGCGGCGCT
>CAZVCF010000009.1:0-9522 GCA_964626355.1 uncultured Gammaproteobacteria bacterium | reverse complement strand
AAATGCGACGACCAATCAAAACATTTTTTGATTTTCAATGAAGCAATGGGGCAATGGTATACTGACGAAAAAAAACGCCTCGTCGGCGATTTACAGCCAGTCGGATGCGGCATGCTGATGTGCTACTATAGGAAGTGAAAAACTAAGTTAAAAACTAAAAATGAAAAGTGAAAAACTTGAATACAGAATTAAGAATCATAGACTACGACAAATGCACAATGTAAAGATTAAAAATCAAAATGACAATGCAAAATAAGAAATTTTTATAATTTAATTTTGAAATTTTCAATTGTCATTTTACATTTTGATTTTTGAATTTTGCATTTTTTATGTATGACATTTCCGTCGTCATCCCTTGTTATAACGAAGAAGAAGGAATTGAAAAAGTAATCCGCTCAATTCCAAATGGTGTGCGCGAAATTATCGTGGTTGATAATAATTCAACTGACGCGACTGCGGAAGTTGCACGCGGATTAGGCGCGCGCGTGGTGTTTGAACGAAAGCAAGGATACGGTAGAGCGTTTAAAACAGGTTTCGCGAACGCGCAAGGAACGATTATCGCAACTCTTGACGGCGACGCGCAATACCCAGCGCATAAAATTATTGAAGTTGCCAAATTTCTTATTGATAACAATCTTGATTTTATTTTATGTAGCCGATTTCCGTTAGATGATAAAGTATGTATGCCACAGTCGAGAATTATAGGAAATAAAATTCTTACCTTAGTGACGAATATAGTATTTAATCTTTCTCTACAGGATTCTCAGTCAGGGATGTGGATTTTTAGAAAAAATATTTTAGATGGTATTCATTTAAAAAGCGACGATATGTCATTTTCCGAAGAAATTAAAATACGCGTTGCGACAAATCAAAAATATCGTTTCAGAGAATATCATATACCGTACGCGGAACGGAGCGGTAAATCAAAATTATTTCCCTTAAAACACGGCATCAAAAATTTATTATATTTATTTTTTTTGAAATTTGATAGAGAGAAGTAGGAATGGCCACAGAACGCTCTTATTCTTGTTATTCGCATATTTTTGCGAAGTTTCTTTTTTTTGGTATACTGTATATATCTTATTGATATGGTCATATGTCAAAATTTATTACGCCGAAGAGCGAAAATTTCAGCGAATGGTATAACGATGTTGTTTTGAAAGCGGAATTGGCAGATTACGCGCCAGTGAAAGGATGCATGGTGATCCGTCCATACGGATACGCGCTGTGGGAGCATATTCAGTATATTCTTGATAAAGCGATGAAAACCGCCGGCGTTCAGAATGCGTACTTTCCTCTTTTTATACCCGAAGAATTTTTGAAGCGCGAGAAAGATCACGTGGAAGGATTTTCGCCCGAATTAGCAGTGGTGACTATCGGTGGCGGAAAAGAATTGCAAGAAAAATTAGTTGTCCGCCCGACGTCAGAAACGATTATGTACGCGATGTACGCGAAATGGATTCATTCGTGGCGGGATCTGCCAGTGAAAATCAATCAGTGGAATAATGTGGTGCGGTGGGAAAAACGAACCTATCTTTTTTTGCGCACAACGGAATTTTTATGGCAGGAAGGGCATACCGCGCACGCAACACACGAGGAAGCGCTGAAAGAAGTTCAACGCGCGCTCGCGCTGTATGATGATTTTTATAAAAATTACGCGGCGGTGTATGGAATTGCCGGAAAGAAAAGCGATGCGGAAAAATTTGCCGGCGCAAAAACAACTTATGCATACGAAATAGTATTGCCGGACGGAAAAATTCTTCAAGGATGCACCTCTCACGATCTTGGACAAAATTTTAGCAAAGTTTTTAATATCTCTTTTCTTGATCAAGAAGGCGTGAGTCAATTCGCGTGGCAAACATCGTGGGGTTTATCAACGCGCAGTATCGGCGGAATTGTTATGGCGCACGGCGATGACAAGGGATTGTTGTTGCCGCCGAAAATTGCGCCAACTCAAATTATCATCGTGCCTATTTTCGGAAAAGATGAAAAAGTGAAGGAGCACGTGAGCGCGTATGTTGAAAAAGTGCGCGGCGCGCTTGACGGATATCGCGTTGAAGTTGATTTATCAAATCAGACGCCCGGATGGAAATTTAACCAATCGGAATTGCGTGGTATTCCTATACGATTAGAGATTGGGCCGAAAGAAATGGATGCGCATACGGCGATTGCGGTGCGCCGCGACGACCAAGACGAAATTGCAATTCCTTTCACTGAATTATCGGAACGGATCGGCGATATACTTGATGATATTCATTTGAAGATGCTTGAACGGACAAAACAATTCACCGAAAAAAATACGCATCGTGTTGACGCGTATGTTGATTTCAAAAAAATTATGAAAACAAAACGAGGATTTTTGAGCGCGTTTTGGTGCGAAGATCAGAAGTGCGAAGCCATGATTAAAGAAGAAACAAAAGCGACGACGCGCTGTCTTCCGCTTGACGCAAAAAAAGAGGAAGGAATATGTATCCGCTGCGACAAAAAAGCATCATACCGATGGCTCTTCGGCCAAGCGTATTAGAATAGCTTTTTAGGTTATAGCTTCTTAGCTTCCTAGGTTAAAAACCTAAAAGAATATAACCTAAGAAGCTAGAAAGCTAAAAACCTAAGAACTTAAGAAGCTAGAAAGCTAATAAGCTATGTATGTTTAACCAATTTCTTGGATATTTTTCGAAAGATTTAGGCGTGGATTTGGGCACGACCAATGTTCGCATTTTTGTGAAAGGAAGAGGAATGATTATTAATGAGCCGTCGATCGTGGCAATCAACACGCGAACCGGAGAAATTATTTCTCTTGGTATTCAGGCGTTTCGCATGCTCGGAAAATCGCCGGCGTTTATCTCTGTAGTAAAACCAATTGAGAACGGGATTATTTCGGATTTTGAAGTGACGGAAAAAATGTTAAAATTGATTATCGATAAAGTGCACCGCGATACGTTTAGTATTTTGCCGCGCCCGCGCATGGTGATTCCGATTTCGCTTGACGTGACGGAGGTTGAAAAAAAATCAGTTGAAGACGTTGCTTTGCAAGCAGGCGCACGGCAGGTGTTCCTCGTTGAACGGCCGGTTGCCGCGGCGATCGGCGCGAAACTGCCGATTCATGAGTCAATTGGCACATGCGTGGTGGAAATGGGCGGCGGGCTTACTGAAGTCGCGGTTATCTCTCTCTCAGGAGTAGTCAGTTGGCGTGCGGCAAAAACAGGCGGCGCGGCGATAAATAAAAATATTATCAATTATGTGCGTGAAAAATTTAATGTTCTGCTTGGTGAGCAGACAACAGAGGATTTGAAAATTAGGCTCGGCTCTGTGATGCCGTTTGAAAAAGGACAAGAGATGCGCGTACGGGGAAGAGATTTAATCAACGGTCTGCCGCGCGAAATCGTGTTGCGCGATTCGGAAGTGCGGGAAGCAATGATGAGCGTGGTAACGGAAATTGCGGAAATGATTCACGCGACGCTTGAAGCAACGCCGGCTGAATTGATTGCGGATGTGTATGAACGCGGTATCGTGCTTTCAGGCGGATCATCGCTCATTCGCGGATTTGATAGATTGATTCAAAAATATGTGCCGGTGCCGGTGCATATCGCCGACGATCCATTGACCTGCGCGGTGCGCGGCGCCGGAATGGTTCTTGAAGATTTTGAAAATTTAAAAAGCGTTATTTTGCCCTCGGCGAGATGATGCAAAAGTTAAAAATATAAAAATCAAAGTTAAAAATGACAAATCAAGAGAATCAAGAGATTATAAGCACGAAATCCGAAGCACGAAATCCGAAACAATATCTAAATTCAAAATCTAAATGATCAAAACGATTTCGAATTTCGAATTGTATTCTTGTTTTGGATTTTGGATTTCGGTCATTTGAATTTGTTTCGGATTTCGATATTCGGATTTTTGATTTATAGTGTGTTGTATTGTTTGAAAATCGATTCATTAGAAATTAGAAATTAAAAATTTATTTATTCTATTTTCTATATTCTAAATTCTATCCTATGGCTGACGATACGATAACACAGACGATCGAGGGAAAATTTAAATGGATCAATGTGTCGAAAATTGATCAAGAAACGATTCGTTCGCTTGGCAACGAATATCGTTTCCATGATTTTCATATCAATGATTGTTTGTCGCCGATTCAGCGGCCGAAATTCGACGCGTTGACGGATCGAGATTATTTTTTTATGGCGCTTATTTTTCCGGTCTGGAAACACAAGAAACGAGTGGTTGAATCCGCTGAAATAGATTTTTTTATCGGCAAAGACTATTTGATTACTATTTCCGATGGCGAATACGCGCCGTTCATTAATTTTTTCAACGAATGCGCGTCTGATGAGCAAAAACAGAAAATATATATGCAGGAAACGCCCGCGCATCTTTTGTATGCATTGCTTCGTTCGCTTATTTCATCGTGCGCGCCGATTATTGAAGAATTGAATTACGATATTAAAAACATCGAAGAAAATATGTTTCGCGGTTTTGAGCATCACTTAGTAAAAGAAATACTTGCCGCAAAACGCAATAGTATTGATTTTAGCCGAGTGATGATCGTCCATAAATCCGTGATGCGTGAATTTATCCGTAAAGGAGGCGATGTATTTCCGCGCGCATATCTTGATGTTTATTTCGAAGATATCGTTGAGCAGCTGAAAACGATTTGGGATATGTTGCATACTATGGCGGAGACACTTACGACGCTCGAGTCGACCAATAACTCAACGATTAGTTTCAAATTGAACTCTACGATGAAAATTCTGACGACGCTTTCCGCGATTTTTTTACCGGTTAATCTCGTCGCGTTTTTATTCGCGACCACTGCAGTGAATAAACCGATTGTCGGTCATTCATATGATTTTTGGATTATCGTCGGCATCGCGATTATTGCGGCGGCTTGTATGATTATTGTCGCAAAAATCAAAAAGTGGCTATAAAAAAAGTTAAAAGTGAGAAATGGTGAGTAGTTGGCAGTGAGTAGTGGAAATTCCAAATTACAAATTCCAAATTACAAACAATACCGAAATTTTAATGACCAAAATCCAAAACGAAATGCTTTCCCTGTTTTGAATTTCGAATTTTTGTCATTTGGATTTGTTTGGAATTTGGTGCTTGTAATTTGGAATTTTTATCTATGACTCTCTCACTCTTCAACACTTTAACGCGTCGGAAAGAAAAATTTACCCCGCTTGATGATGATCAGGTGGGGCTTTATACCTGTGGTCCGACAGTATATAACTATCCGCATATCGGCAATATGCGGATGTATATTTTTGAAGATATTTTAAAACGGACACTGCAATTGAACGGTTACGCGGTGAAACACGTGATGAATATCACGGATGTCGGACATTTGACGTCTGACGAGGATACGGGCGAAGATAAAATAGATCGCGAAGCAAAAAAAAGCGGAAAAAATCCGCTTGAAATTGCACGATTTTTTACGGAAATTTTCAAAAAAAATTTGCGTGAGTTGAATATCATTGAACCGGATATTTGGTGCAACGCGACAGATCACATCAAAGAACAAATTGAACTCATCAAACAACTGGAAGCGCGCGGTTTTATCTATGATACGCCCGAGGCGGTATATTTTGACGTGAGCAAATTCTCAGATTATACGAAATTATCCGGACAAGAATTATCAGAAAAAATTATTGGCGCGCGCGATGAAGTGGAAATTGAAACAAATAAAAAAAATCCGCATGATTTCGTGCTATGGTTTAAGTGCGTTGGAAAATATAAAGATCACATTTTGCGATGGGACAGCCCGTGGGGCGTTGGATTCCCCGGATGGCATATTGAATGTTCGGCGATGAGTATGAAATATCTCGACGAGGCATTCGATATTCATTGTGGCGGCGTTGATCATATCGCGGTTCATCATACAAACGAGATTGCGCAATCAGAAGGCGCGACAGGGAAACAGTTTGTGAAATATTGGCTTCATGGAGAATTTTTGACGATTGACGAGAAGCGAATGGGAAAGTCGGAAGGAAATTTTTTAACCCTTGACGATATTATTAAAAAAGGATTTCATCCACTAAGTTATCGTTATTTAATGTTGTTGAATCATTATCGATCGAAGATGAGTTTCAGTTTTGACGCGCTTACCGCGGCGCAAAACGCGCTTTTTAATGTCTATTACCAATTGGCAAAAATGGAAGATGGCGGCGAGGTTGTTTCGCATTATCTGCAACGATTTACCGAAGCGGTTAATGACGATTTGAATACGCCGCAGGCGCTCGGCATTGCGCATGAAATGCTCGCGGACGGCGCTATTGCCGACAGCGACAAGCGCGCGACATTCGAAAAATTTGACGAGATTTTTGGATTAAAAATTAAAGAGACGATTCAGACGATTAACGATATTCCTGACGACGTTCGCGCCAAAACGCGCGAGCGAGACGAGCATCGCGCAAAACAACAATGGCGCGAAGCGGACGCGCTACGCGCAGAAATCGAATCGCGCGGCTATCGTATAGAAGATTACGAAGATAGATCGACTGTTGTATTGAAGAATATATATTATGAAAATTTTTGCGATTGAAACATCGTGCGATGAGACGGCGGCAAGCGTGGTAGAGGCGCGAGGCGGCTCGAGCCGCCTCGCGCCTCGCTTTATCGTATTGTCGCGCATTGTTTCATCTCAAATCAATATCCATAGAAAATATGGAGGCATTGTTCCGGAAGTTGCAGCACGCAAGCACGCGGAAAATTTATTGCCGGTTGTATTGCAAGCGTTAGGAACCGTTAAACCATCAGCAGTTGATTATATCGCTGTAACCGTTGGCCCAGGTTTAATAACATCGCTTGTCCCTGGCGTTGAAGTTGCAAAAATTTTGTCATTCTTATGGAAAAAACCGATTGTTGGGGTAAATCATCTTATTGGGCATATTCTTTCGCCGTTTGCGATTAAGCCCATCCAGAAAATTAAATTTCCACTTATTGCGCTTTTAGTTTCCGGTGGACATACGGAGCTGATTTTATTGAAAAATTTTGTTCAATATAAAAAAATAGGCGAGACGGTTGACGATGCTGCGGGCGAATGTTTTGACAAATCAGCAAAAATTTTGGGATTGCCGTATCCTGGCGGACCAGAAATTTCAAAACGCGCAACGCGCGGCGATAAAAACGCGTTCCATTTTCCGCGGCCAATGTTGCAAAGCAACGATTTTAATTTTAGTTTTTCAGGTTTGAAAACTGCGGTGTTATATGAAGCGCAAAAAATTGGCGTTGCGCGGATCAAAAGAAACAAAAAAATGGTTAATGATTTTTGCGCATCAATCGAAGAAGCGATTATTGATGTGCTCGCGCAGAAGACAATCAAAGCCGTTGAAAAATATAAACCGCACGGCATTATCCTCGCCGGCGGCGTTGCGGCGAATCCATCTCTGCGCGATCGCCTCGCGCGCGAGGCGGCAAAAAGAAAATTGCCATTTTACACTCCGCCATTATGGCTATGCACCGACAACGCAACAATGATCGCAGTCGCGGCATATTTTCAAATCGCGAACGGAAAAATTGGCGAAAAAATCGACGCAGATCCATCGCTCGATATCAGACAATAAACACGCCGCGTCATAATTTTTCATTACCTTTCGCCGTTTTTTTGAGTCAAAGCCTTGATTCGTGAGATATACGTTTTTTTAATATATCTCATAAAATTTACGATCGTGAATTTTATGAGAAAATAAAAGGTATAATAGTTTTATGTTTTCTGCGCTCCATCGGAAATGAATCAGGCAAGAAAACAAATTTACTCCTCTCTTATTCGCTTCGTCAATCAAAATGACAGTCGATTTTTTCAATTTATGTTGGTCATTTTTAAAATAGCCACATTCAATTTATAAAGAATGAAAATAAAAATTCCTCTTACCGCTAAAATGCTTTTGGCGATCTACGATCTTGTGGAAGAGACAGGCTCTTTACTGTCTATTTTTTCGCGCCGTGATCTTTATAATAATTTTTTTGAAAATATGGGTTATTTTGAAGGAAAAGTTCGCCGTCGCGAACGGCGCGAAAGACAATTTGCGAATTTAGTGCACCGATTAAAAAAGGATGGTTATTTAATAATGCCCAATAATCGCGATTTAAAAGGCGGTACGGGATTTTTTCTTTCGAAAGAAGGCCTTGAGAAAATTTATTTGCTCAAGGCGCGATACATATCTCGAGAAAAGAGAAAAGATAAACTGTGGTATATGGTTGTGTTTGATGTCCCGGAGGAAAAACGAAAAGCGAGAGATCAATTGAGGTGTTCTTTACATCGTCTCGGATTTAAACAGTTCCAAAAGAGTATATGGATTTCTCCTTATGAGATATTTCAGAGTTTAAAAAAAGAAATTGATTTATTTAAGTTAAGAGAGTATGTGCGAATTTTTCTTATTCACGAAAAAGAATTAGATGATAACAGCACTTCTTAACTTTTACACGATCGTGTAAAAGTTAAGAAGTGCTGGAAAACATAATTTAAGAACGATGAACGATGAAAGATAGAGGGAAAGATTTGGGGAAAATAATCTAAAAAGCATGAAAAGAAAAAATGGTGAAAAAGAAATGAGCGCGCGGCGGAACGCTGAGCGTTCAAAATTGTCGCGCTCAGCGCGACGGCAATTTATTTCTAAAAGTGAGGGCGATACGATGAAAATCGCGGCCGCGATATTGCCGCGATTGAAAAATAATGTGGTGGTGTTGCGCGGCAATCTGGGAAGCGGTAAGACAGTGTTCGCGCGCGGCATTGCGCGCGCGCTGGGCATTACAAAAAATGTGCGAAGTCCGAGTTTTGTCTTGCTCTATCGGTATCGGATTCCAAAAACTTTTCACTTTTCACTTTTAACTTTTCACTTTTCATATCTTATCCATATTGACGCATATCGTTTGCATTCCGCGCAGGATTTATTGGATATCGGATTTAATGATTTTGTAAGCGATCCGCATAATCTTATTATTATTGAATGGGGAGAAAAAGTTCGCACGATTTTACCGCGAAACTACACGGAAATTATTTTCCAAAGCGTCAAACATACTATGCGGAAAATCATTGTAAAATAAAGGTTTTTTAAGCCCTTGACATTATTTAAGGGATATGTTATAGTATTGATAATTCGCTAGCTGTTCCGCATTATGGCGGAAACAGGAGCGAAGGTGGATAGCCGTTAAGACTATCGTAAAAAACCGGGGCAAAAGTTCCGGTTTTTTTATTTGCGCAGTGAGCGAGAGAAATGAAAGTACTCTTTCATTTCCGAGCGAACAAGCAAACACAGGGTTAATATCCGTAGCTCTGCTACGTAATCCGTGCATAGAGCTTTGCTCTGTGGTATAATACCCTTTATTTGTTTTTTTTGAGACAATTCTTTGATCACTAAAATTTAATTCGCTATTCTTATTGATTTTATTACACTTTTTAACTATTGACCCCGCACCTTTTAGCGATGTGCGCTTTGCACACTTGAAGAGTATCGCTAAAAGGTGCGGGGGTATACTAAAGGAGTTGGAACAAAGGTACAATAATACTCTTTATTATTAACC